>JAFLTD010000024.1 GCA_022510625.1 Lachnospiraceae bacterium | reverse complement strand
CTGATTCCAGAGTTATTCCGGAGAGTATCTTCAACGCAGGTATCGGGGAACTCTTTGTAATTCGTGTGGCAGGCAATGTGATTGATAATCACCAGCTTGGAAGTATCGAATACGCAGCAGAGCATTTGGGTAGTCCATTGGTCGTAGTCATGGGCCATAATCACTGTGGCGCAGTCGGTGCAGCAATCGGCGGCGGTGCGGAAAACTTCATAAATTATATTACGGATGAGATTAAAAAAGCAATCGGCGAAGAAAAAGACGATTACAAGGCTTGTTGCCTGAACGTTAAGCACAGTGTACAGGTAATCGAAGAAAGTCTGAAAGTCCAGAAGGTGTGCGGTGCGGTATATCACCTGGAGGATGGCAAGGTCGAGTTTTTATAATTAGGATAAATCTTTGCAAGCTATAAGACTTCCTTGGCATTTCGATGTCAGGGAAGTTTTTTGCTAGTGGAGGAATTAAAATGAGTCAAGACATTAATGCTACAGTAATCTATCAAAATGAGAAATCCCAAATACGCATTGTGAAAGGCAGCGTTGTAGATATGCACGTCGATGCCATTGTCAATGCGGCAAATTCAAGTCTTCTCGGTGGCGGCGGAGTAGATGGGGCAATTCATCGTGCGGCGGGACCGGGATTGTTAGAAGAATGCAGAACGCTCAATGGGTGCAGGTGCGGTGAGGCTAAAATCACCGGAGCATACAACATAACAAATGCCAAACATATCATACACACAGTCGGTCCGATCTATAGCGGCAGTCCACAAGATGCCGAATTGTTGGCGTCGTGCTACAAGAATTCTTTGGACTTGGCATTGGAGAACGGATGCAGCAGCATTGCTTTTCCGGGAATATCAACAGGGGTATACGGTTATCCCATAGCGGAGGCGGCGCAAGTCTCGTTGCACACGGTTCAGGATTGGATCAACACCCATCCCGATGTGGCAATGGATGTGTATTTCTGTTGTTTCAGGGACAGTGAGTTGGATGCCTATATGAGACTGCAGTAACTATAAAGCAGTTTATCTGGGAGGGGCAATAGGAGATGGATGTTGTAGTACCCTGATAGTGAAATTGTGAGAGGAAAACCATATATGCTTGAACTACCGGAGAAAATAAAGTCTATTTTGGGTTCGTCTATCGGCAACTCTGATACGGTGGGTATGTCAGAGGCTTCCGTCCTTTTATTTGAAGACAAAGTCCTAAAAATAGACAAAATATGCGATGAATCGGAAAACGAACGGAATGTCATGTTATGGTTAAAGGACAGGCTTCCTGTACCGGAAGTTATATGTCATGAGAAATATGATGGTCGGAGCTATTTGCTGATGTCAAAGCTTCCCGGTGTTATGTCATGTGATGAGTCATATCTTACAAGACCGAAGGAATTGACGGGAATTCTTGCGACGGGTCTAAAAATGTTATGGAAAACAGATATTTCGGATTGCCCCTATCATTTTAACCTTGATAAAAAATTGGAGATGGCGCGATACAACGTGGAACACGATTTGGTTGATGTGACTAATGTGGAACCGGATACTTTTGGAGAAAACGGATTCGAAAGTCCAAAACATCTCTTAGATTGGTTGGAACATAATAAGCCGGAAGAAGATCTAGTATTTTCACATGGCGATTACTGCCTGCCCAATATTTTTATTGAAGATGGAAAAATCAGCGGTTTGCTTGATTTGGGAAAGACCGGATGTGCCGATCGGTATCAGGATATTGCATTGTGTTATCGCAGTTTAAAGGGCAATTACGAGGGAAAGTACGGCGGCGGAACTTATGAGGGATTCGATCCGGATAGTCTTTTTAATCAATTGGGTATCGAACCTGATTGGGATAAGATTCATTATTATATGTTGTTGGACGAGTTGTTTTGAAACAAAATAGGATATTGGAGTGCAAGAGATTCAGGAGGAGAGAGTTAGATGATTATCGACATATCACAGGAAGTTTTTTCGTGTAAAGTTTTCCCGGGAGATCCTGCGCCTGCTTCACAGCGTGTTTTAAGCATAGAACAGGGCGACATCTGCAATTTGACATCATTTTCTATGTGTGCGCACAACGGCACACATGTGGACGCTCCGTTTCATTTTCTGCCTGACGGGAACACCATAGAGAAAGTTGATTTGGATGCTTTTGTCGGTGATTGCTATGTTTCACACCACGAAGGAAATGTGACGGCAGAGGATGCTGCGAATATTCTGGAAAAAGCTAAGTCTGCCGGAGTCCCTGAGCGAATACTGATTGCGGGCAAAGCTACCGTAACGGCAGAGGCGGCTCAGGTATTTGCGCAGTCTAAAATAAAACTGCTCGGAAACGAAAGCCAGACGGTCGGACCGGAGGATGCGCCAATGAAAGTGCATAAGATTTTGCTCGGTGCGGATGTCGTGTTGCTGGAAGGCATTGTTCTAAAGGATGTAGATGAAGGGAAATACTTGCTCAGCGCGGCACCGTTGAATTTGGCGGGATGCGATGGTGCACCGTGCCGGGCGGTGTTGGTAAAATAGAGAGGATATTGGAGATAAGTTTTTCATGAGGGCGAGAATCTATAATAAGGATAGAAAGAGATACTATATTTCCGAAGTGTATGGGGTTATTAATTGCGGAGTGGACATGTATATTGTTGATAAAATGGGTGATCCACAGTCCGTTGTTTTAGTTGAGTACTTGGACTTTTCTACGGAGATGCCCTATGACATTCATGTCGAAATAATCGATATAAATCCGTCAGATTATTATCAGTATGTCTATGTGCCAAAAGATGAGATGCAGTGCATCAACGATGCCGTACATTCTCCGAATAAGTATCATTATTTCAGAGGATATGATTTTATTTGGGAAGAAAAAGAAGCTTTGGTTGAGCTTCTTACTAATGGTACGATCGAGAAAGAGAGACTAAACATCAGGGATATTTCTACCAAATTACCTGACTGGAATTATATAGAGAATCGTGATGATATAGACAATCTTATGGAGCAATTTGCAGGCTTTCATGATTCGGTGTTAAAAGAGTTTACTTATGTCACGGGCGATTATGTAGATGAGGACAATAAAATGCACTTCAATGTGGCCGGGGGAAGAAATATCAAGCTTGTTTTTGACAGTCAATGGGCGAGTGAAATTGAAATTTGCATATTGTCACCGAGATGTGTGCAGCTGGTTCCGCCTTCACAAAATATGCTTGCGGATTTATATGACGCTTCTGTTTTTATAAAAGACTGTATGGTTTATTTCTATGATTCCTATTTGCAAGCGATTCCCGAGGTCTATGACGGTACCTATATAAAGGCGATGGGTGTGATGTGGAGATTTGCGGAAAGGGAGGAGCCCTAAGTGAAAAATCAATTGAAAAAAATACGTATATTAGGGATTTGGCTGGTTCTGTCCATGCTGATCATGACAGCATGCGGCAGCTTGAGTGATGTCATATCAAGCGCTATGCAGGAGACCCAATCAGGTACACAGGTATATGAATCAGGACCACAAGATATCCAACCGGTAGTACAAGAAGATGAATCAGAACCAGAACAATCCGAACCCGAAATGTCGGACGAGTTAGATGTAAATAACGAGTCGGAAGCGCAAGACGGCAACTTGAATACGCAAGAAGATGAGCCGGAGATACAGGAAGAGGTCTCGGAGACGGAAGAACCTCAAGAGGAGACAAAAAATGATAATCTCCCTATATACGGAAATTATTATTACGATGTGGTCAATGTAGTGCTGTACCTGGATGCGTACAACGAACTGCCGCCTAATTATATCACAAAAAGTGAGGCGCAGGCGCTGGGGTGGGAAGGCGGCTCCGTGGAGAAATATAAAGAGGGCGCCGCAATCGGCGGAGACTACTTCGGTAATCGCGAGGGACTGCTTCCCGCGGCTGACGGCAGGAAATATACGGAATGTGATATCGATACACACGGATACAGTTCCAGAGGTTCCAGACGGCTGGTGTTCTCCAATGATGGGTTGTATTTTTATACATCGAACCATTATGAAAGTTTTTCTGAAGTGACCATTACAGAAAATTATGAGGTGATATGGTGAAAAAAGTTATCATAGATTGTCAAGAACTGCTGCATCAGGAGCAGGCACATTCCTATCTGGCAGAAGTGTTGGAGTTTCCCGATTACTATGGAAAAAACTTGGATGCTCTTTTTGACTGTTTGACGGAATTGGTGGAATGTACGATTTCGTTTAGGAATGATGATATTCTGCAACAGGCAGACTGCTACGGAGCAAAGGTGCTGCAAGTGTTTGAGGAAGCAGCGCAGGCTAATTCAAGGTTGAAGCTGGAAGCTCCGGAAAAAGAGATGTAGAATGCGATAACCTGAGAAGCAATCAGATGCCTGATTATTGATGGAAGGTAATCATGAAAATAATCCTCTCCCCGGCAAAGAAAATGAATACCGACTTGGATACGCTGGGCTATACATCACTACCCGAATATTTGTCCCGGACCGAAGAGATTTTGGAGTGGCTTCAATCGAAGTCCTATGCAGAATTGAAAGATCTGTGGCAATGCAACGATAAAATTGCTGAACAGAATTATATGCGATTGAAAGGCATGAATCTCCACGAGCAGTTGACACCCGCGATTTTATCTTACGAAGGAATTGCGTATCAGTATATGGCTCCGACAGTCTTTGAAGATAAACAGTTTGATTATGTGCAGGAGCATTTGCGAATACTGTCGGGATTTTACGGTGTGTTGAAGCCGATGGACGGAGTGACTCCTTATCGACTTGAAATGCAGGCGAAGGCATCTATTGGCGGATACAAAAACTTGTATGATTTGTGGGGCAGCAGAATTTATGAATCTGTCAGAGATCAGGACGGAGTGATCATCAACCTTGCCTCTAAGGAATATTCGAAATGTGTTGAAAAATATCTGACAAAACATGATACATATATTACGGTCGTATTCTGCGAAGTATCGGAAGGCAAGCCGGTAACCAAAGCAACTTACGCAAAGATGGCAAGAGGGGAAATGGTGCGGTATATGGCGGAAATGAATATTGAGAATCCGGCTGAGATTAAGAACTTTGACAGGTTGGGATATGTGTATCGGGATAATCTGTCCACCAACTTGAAGTATGTTTTTGAGCGGGTAAGTCCTGTTTACGAAATGTATTTAACACGTGAGATATAATTCAACGGAGAATTCATTATGGAAATATTTACAGCCAACTCTTTAGAACAAGCAATTACATCACTATTCGGAGAAAATCTTCGCATCGTCAGCAAGCGTCCGGTGCACGGCGGCGACATTAATGAATCTTATTGTCTGTCACTGTCCGACGGGTCAGCGGTTTTTATGAAATGTAATTCCATAAGGAATCTGTCCTTTTTTGAGGCAGAAGCAAAGGGTTTGGATGCGCTTCGAAAAACGGAAGCAATAGGAGTGCCAAAAGCGCTGGCATTGGGCACGGACAAGGCACAGAGAATATCTTTTCTTCTAATGGAATATTTGGAGCGTGCAGCAAAGCTCACCGCGTATTGGGAAATGTTCGGAAGAGAACTTGCAGCGATGCATCGTGCGGATTATACCGAGTTTGCCGAGACAGAGCAGGGACGTCCGTTTGGGTTCACACATGATAATTACATCGGGGCCTCTCCGCAGATCAATACAACGAAAGAGAATTGGATTACATTCTTCCGTGAGTGCCGATTGCTTCCACAAATCAAGATGGCGGAACGGTATTTGGATTCCAAAATGCGCAAACAATTTACGAAGTTGATGGACCATCTGGATTCCTATTTGGTTGAACCGGAATTTCCGTCGCTGATTCACGGCGATCTGTGGAGCGGCAATGCTGTCTGCGGACCTGACGGTAAAGCATGGATTCTTGACCCGGCTGTCTACGTCGGACATTATGAAGCGGAACTTGCCATGACGGAATTATTTGGGGGTAATCCGGATTCTTTTTATGGGGCATATAATGAAGTGACTCCGATCGACAGCGGGTATCATGACAGAAGAGATTTGTATAACCTCTATCATATGTTGAATCATCTGAATCTGTTCGGCGCGACATATCTCGGATCTGTGCAGAGAATTTTAAACAGATATGTTTGAAAACTTATATGTCAGACAATAATGTTTAAAGGGCCTTTGCAGACGTCAGTACTTATGCCTTGTATTTTAAGGCATTAGTACCGTTACGTTTGCAACGGAGCGAAAGCGTGCCGAAAAACATTATTGTCTGACATAGTTAATTCTTCTTATCTTTAATCTCCCCATGCAGCATCTGCAATGACTTCACTTCACTGTCTCCATGTGTCTTTACATACTGAATACCGCTTGCGGTCGCCTTTGCGGCCGCGATCGTCGTCATGTAAGGGACCTTTGCCTTGATGGCAGCTTTGCGCAGATAGCTGTCATCGTGGATACTGTCTTTTCCGACAGGTGAGTTGATGATCAGATCTATCTTGCCGTTGGTGATCAGGTCGAGGATATTCGGGCGTCCCTCATATAACTTATTAACCTTCTCAGCCGGGATGCCGGCAGCAGTGATCAGTTCATAAGTGTTGCCTGTAGCAATGATGTGGAAATCACAGTCGGCGAACTGCTTGGCTACCTCCACAACTTCTTCTTTGTCCTTTCTGTTGACGGAGATCAATACAGTACCCTCTAACGGCAGCTTGGATTGCGTTGCTTCCTGTGCCTTGTAGAAGGCTTCTCCGTAGGAGCGTGACAGACCGAGAACCTCACCTGTAGAGCGCATTTCGGGTCCAAGGATAGGGTCTACTTCCTGGAACATATTGAACGGGAAGACAGACTCCTTCACGCCGTAGTTCGGGATATCCTGTTCTTTCAAAGCCGGAACCGGAGATGGTTTGCCGGTCAGTTCGGTAGTGATGATTTCCGTTGCCAAAGGCACCATGCGGATGTTGCAGACCTTGGATACCAACGGAACGGTACGGGATGCACGGGGATTTGCCTCCAGCACGTACACCTTTCCCTTCTCGATGGCGTACTGCATATTCATCAGACCTTTAACATGCATTTCTTCCGCGATCTTGCGGGTATATTCTTTTATTGTAGCCACATTCTCATCGGAAATGTGTACGGACGGAATGATGCAAGCCGAGTCGCCGGAGTGAATACCTGCCAGTTCAATATGCTCCATCACGGCAGGTACAAAGGCGTGGGAGCCGTCGCTGATGGCATCCGCCTCGCATTCCAGCGCGTGATTGAGGAAGCGGTCGATCAGAATCGGACGATCCGGTGTCACACCTACAGCAGCGTTCATATATTCGGTCATGCTCTCATCATCATAGACCACTTCCATGCCGCGTCCGCCAAGCACATAGGAAGGGCGCACCATGACCGGATAACCGATCTGTGCGGCGATTGCCAGCGCCTCATCCACGGTGGTTGCCATACCGGATTCGGGCATGGGAATTCCCAGTTTCTCCATCATAGCACGAAACTGGTCGCGATCCTCTGCCAGGTCGATGACTGAAGGAGAAGTACCGAGAATCTTCACACCGTTTTTCTCCAGGTCCGCCGCCAGATTCAAAGGGGTCTGCCCGCCGAACTGTGCGATGACACCCAACGGTTTTTCCTTTTTATAGATACTCAAGACATCTTCCAGAGTCAAAGGCTCGAAATATAACTTGTCGGAAGTATCGTAATCCGTGGAAACGGTTTCCGGATTGCAGTTTACAATGATGGTTTCAAATCCTAACTTCTTCAAAGCAAGAGAAGCATGTACGCAGCAGTAGTCGAATTCGATACCCTGTCCGATTCGATTCGGACCGCCGCCGAGAATCATGATCTTGGGCTTATCGGTGTTGACAGGATTCTTGTCCGGTGCATTGTAGGTAGAGAAGTAGTAAGCGCTGTCCTGTGTACCGCTCACGTGAACGCCTTCCCAAGTTTCCTCCACGCCGAGCTCAATCCGGTGTGTGCGGATATCCGCTTCCGGTATCTCAAGAATCTGGCTCAAGTATTTGTCAGAGAAGCCGTCTTTCTTAGCAGCGATCAAAAGATCGTCGGACGGCAGCGAACCTTTGGACTTCAAAAGTTGTTCTTCTTCCTCCACGAGTTCTTTCATCTGCTCAATAAACCAACTCTTCACATGTGTCAGTTCATGTACTTCCTCGATGGTTGCACCTTTGCGCAGCGCCTCATACATCACGAAGTGACGCTCGCTGGAAGGGGTGATAAGAAGTTTGAGCAGTTCATCTTTTGACATAGAATGAAAGTTCTTGGCGTATCCGAGTCCGTATCGTCCCGTTTCCAGAGAACGGATTGCTTTCTGGAAAGCTTCCTTGTAGGTTTTACCGATACTCATGACCTCGCCGACCGCACGCATCTGTGTGCCCAACTTGTCCTCCACGCCCTTAAATTTCTCAAATGCCCAGCGCGCAAATTTAATTACCACATAGTCGCCATCCGGCACATACTTATCCAGGGTGCCGTATTTGCCGCAGGGAATATCTTTCAAAGTCAGACCCGATGCCAACATTGCGGATACCAGTGCGATCGGGAAGCCGGTTGCCTTGGACGCCAATGCGGAGGAACGGGAGGTACGGGGATTGATCTCAATGACGACGATACGGTCACTCTTCGGATCATGTGCAAACTGCACGTTCGTTCCACCGATGACCTGTACGGATTCCACGATGCGGTACGCCTGCTCCTGTAACCGTTTCTGTGTTTCCTCGGAAATTGTAAGCATGGGAGCGGAGCAGAAGGAATCTCCGGTATGTACACCCATGGGATCGATGTTTTCAATAAAGCAGACCGTAATCATATTGTTGTCCGCATCACGGACAACTTCCAGTTCCAATTCTTCCCAGCCGAGTACGGATTCTTCTACCAGAACCTGTCCGACCAAACTTGCCTGTAAACCTCTGGCGCAGACAGTCTTTAATTCTTCGCGGTTATATACCAGACCGCCGCCGGCGCCGCCCATCGTGTATGCGGGACGGAGGACTACCGGATAGCCAAGCCCGTCGGCGATCGAGAGTGCTTCTTCCACAGTGTAAGCAACTTCGCTGCGTGCCATCTCAATGCCGAGCGCATTCATGGCGTTCTTAAATTCAATGCGGTCCTCGCCGCGTTCAATGGCGTCCACCTGCACACCGATTACTTTTACATTATATTTATCCAGAATGCCTTCTTTATTTAACTCCGCGCACAGATTTAAGCCGGACTGTCCGCCAAGATTCGGCAGCAGCGCATCGGGTCTTTCCTTCGCGATAATCTGTTCCAGTCTGTGAACATTTAACGGCTCGATATAAGTCACATCCGCAATTTCCGGATCTGTCATGATCGTAGCGGGGTTGGAGTTTACCAGTACGATCTCGTAACCAAGCTTGCGCAATGCTTTACATGCCTGTGTACCGGAATAATCGAATTCACATGCCTGACCGATCACGATAGGACCGGAACCGATGATGAGTACTTTGTGGATATCTGTTCTTTTTGGCATTCGTATATCCTCCTGAATAAAGATTTGCTTAGATAGTTTAGAAATTTCCCTTCTCACAGCATGGTCATGTTTGGAGACAGGATATAATAATTCACTCTTCTTATCATTATATAGGAAATCAAAAAAAGCACAAGAAGCTTTGCAGAAAATCTGTGAAAAATATAAACACCGGAAACCGTTTAAACAGTTTCCGGTATCTTGAAAAGTACGCATAACATAATAAGTATAATTTATCGGCCAAATTCGCGCCTCAACTTTTCTATCTCTTCTATGAGCTCCGGCTCGATTGACAGCGAAACAGAATTGCAGCTCTGGCTCATACAATCTCCCTGCGCGACATTGTCACCGGTGCAGAATCCGTCCGCATAGAACCAGTGGTTAGGCTCCAGTTCCAGATTATAAACCTCCCCGCCGTAGTCCACCGAATAGCATTCCAGAATCCGGTGGAATTCTCCGTCCTTCATTTTCAGTTGAGTACTCGGCGTTATGTCCTCGGCAGCAATCATACCATCAACCGTCATAAAAGGATGCGTTTTGGAAACGCCAATCTTATCAGGATATCCCTCCACCTTGATCCGGTATAACTCTTCCTCGGTACCGTGAATTCGATTGACGACTTTACAGGCGGTGCCGTCTATTCCGGCTACCTCTTCATCCAATTGAATATCCTGTATTTTCTTCTCTGTTCCATCCGCCATTCGGACTTTGGTATCTTTTTGCAGGCAGCCCCACTTAAATTTCAATAAGGGTACTTGCGCATAATGGCTTTCATCCGGACCCAGCGAGTCACTGCCGTATATATACATATGATGCTCTTGATCGCCGGTCTCTGCACAAGTAAATATCAGATCCACCTCCAAATGACATATCTTGCTTCCGGCTGTAGCACTGTCCGGTATTGTTGTACCCCAGTCAGTAGGGAACGCAAAATTAAAACCACCTTCCTTATTGTCATACACATGCACTCCTTTTTTCAGATTAAAGGTTGTCATGATGCCTCCGTTAGAGCCGCTTCCGGTTCCGGTAACATCCAAAACACATGTACATTCTTTCACGTCATCAAAGCTATATCCGGCGGCCAGTGTAACTGCTCCGCGTATATCTAAAAACAATTCCCGTTCCTTTGGTGCTTTTTTTTCACGATAGACATAATCCAATATTTCTTGCCCATCTGCATTCCGGTTATAAGCAATGTTAATATTTCCTGTCCGCTTATAAGAGCTGCCATCTGCTACTATAGGCTGCGGCTCCGTTGCATTTGCCGCCACCTCCGGCAAATTGGCCATACCTTTTTCGTTTTGCGCTTCGTAGTATCTCGGATGCGATACCATGATTTCCTGAATCACATCCGCCTCATATGGTTCCATATCTTCCCGTACAGAATTCTCAGCGTTCAGTATACCATTCTCTGTATCCTCCCAGATTACATTGTAAATACAGGTAATCATATCTTTTTTTGACGGCAGATCTGCACTGTCCATCGTTGCTTTATACTCGGCTTCGCCCGTATCATAGAGAAACTCTCGACTCCTCCAGATTTCTTCTCCATTCTGTACCAGAGTAATGGACTGATACAATCGCTTTGTCGGCTGTTTGAGGACGGTTCGCCCTAATGCTCCCGTCATTGTCTTGTCCGATTCCACATCCAGCAGAACAACCAGATTCTGCAATGAATCATTTTCCTCTGTATTCCAAACTTTGTTTGTTGCCGCTGCTGAGATTGTGTTCTGTGTCAGCTTATACAGTTCCGGGTATTCTTTTTCCAGATTTTCCCTGCCGCCAAACATTTCATACAGCCACAGTTGATGTTCTTCCTTGGTAAAATCCATGACATGATTTCCGAATGAGTTCGTTCCTTCCTTCCGGATGATATTCAATAACATTTCCGTATCTTTTTGCATAGCAGTCTCCTTCCTGTAACTAATTGGTCAATACATGATTTGAGGGGTGTAAAGCATATGTTCCGGTGATAAAGCGCAAGATGCAGACGTTACAAATTCCCTGCTGCGTCGAATCTGCATACTGCCTCCGGACATATCTGTTCCCTGTAGTTCTATTTTTAAGAATATTCCTCTCTCCGTGCTTATAGGTTCCTTGGCATAGTATGAATCGCCCTGCCTGGTCATTTCTTCCCACTCCAATTGGGTTTTTGCAATCCAGATACGCATATCGACAGTTTTTGCTGTTTTAACGGTGAGCTTTTGATATCCCGTCTCCTCATACCCGTCGAACTTAAGGCAGATATCCGCCCCATCATCCTGCACTTGGTATTCGAACTGTGCCAACGCATTGACATAGCGCTCCATCAGCTCAATCAATTGCTTCCTGCTCTCCGGAGCGGAATCTGTCATCAATGCTCCGCTCTTTTTGCGGTATTGCTCCATGTCGTAAACAGGTGATTTTAACGGCTGCTGCGCAAATTTTGCATTTTGGCTGCCTTTTCTCAATAACAAGACGTCCTCGCCGGTCATATCCAATTGCATTTCCAATACAAAAGAATCTTCATTCTGCATACATGAGCAAAGAAGCGGCAACTCCGGTGTCTTTTCCAGCAGGGGCAGCACTTTATTCTCTTTCTCTATCAAAATGTCAAAGTTTGCGGAATCCGGGTTCATCGGTGTCAGCAGCACTTTTTCTTCTTTATCATACAGATAACGGACACTGAATGTATCACGGTCGGTATCGTATTCATCGGTAACTTCCAGAGCCGTACATAAAATACCCGCCCCCGTTGAAAGATCATACCAGACCGGGAAGCCGTCACCCTTTCCCATCGTACCCCGCAATACCAGATTTGGCGCGGTGACATTGCCGGTTCCTTTCATCTGGACAAATACAAGTTCCTTCCGGTTCACAAACATATTTTTTAGGAAAAATTCCTCTGCATATTGCTGCATAGCGTCCCGGGAAATATCGCCTGCCGGGTATTGATATAGCGGAGTGACTCTTGATGCCAGCGCTTTGGCAGTATTCTTTACCAGTGCATCAATACGGGGCAGATAAGAGCGAAGATCTTTGTCCTGTTGATAACAGTACAACAACTCTCCGGCAGACGTTATCTGCTCCAAATCCGCAAGGTACTGGCTTAGGATTCCACGCAGGCTTACCGCGTTCAACATCTCGGACCCATTGTCTCCTGCATAGGTGCCGCTCACGATCGGCAGCGGTGCAAAGCCGAAAAAGTGTGCATCTCCAAAAGATACGAGAGGTTTATCTCCGCGTGCGGTCAGGCCGGTCAGCGCATAATTACCGCCCGCCGAAGACATAAACTCTATACCAAGTCCGGCGGTTTCCTCTCCGTCCCCCGTTATCGTCAATGTTGTCTGTGCGGTGGAGATATGGACACTCTCGTCATAGCTTTCGCACAATCGGGAATCTCTCTTTGTCGTAAGGGTAGCTTCAGCTCTAAGCAATGAAAGACCGTCACCGGTTTTCATTTCCTTAAGCGGGTATTCGCAGGAATATTCCCCACCGGCTTTACCGATTTCTAACTTTTCCAGATAAGCAAGCAGAGCGGCTTTATCAAGAACGACTTCCTGATCCAACAGAGGACTCTGCAGGACGACTGACACATCGGATCTCTTCAGCTGGACACATCCGTATGTGAAGTGATTCTGCACCTCCTCACTGGGTTCCAGATTTTGATTGAATTCCCATTTTAGCTGCAAAGTTCCTTTCTTCGTTACGGAAGAAGTAATTGAAATGCCCGGGAACTCATCCGGGTCCATAAGCCTGTCCTGATATTTAGGTATATAGGTGACAGTTTTCTTTGTTTCCATCCGATTCCCCAGAATATCGGTCCAAAACAGACGGAAAACATAAGACTGTCCGCTCCCGATTCCCTCATAAATATCTGTCCGGTCTAAAGAAAGCGCCTTTGCATACGGGAACAGAATATCATAAGAGATTGTTTGGTCATCCTGAGGCTCGCCAAAAAATGATGGCGTCTCATGGGTCAGCACTTTTCCGGATTGATCTTCCAACTGAGCTCCCATTCCGCCGTAACACTCCGAAAGTTTTATTTCCGCTTCCGGTAATGCCGATGTATCAATGTTTACACGCATTCCTGCCAGTCCCTGCTCGAAAATCTGTTTATATCTTCCTGCTTTGTTTACCAGTTGCAGATTTTCCCTATCCGCATAGAACAGCGTTTTCCATTCCTCATATGTGTTTTCTTCTTTAAAACGCAGCACAACCTGTATTTCTATTTCTTTTTGGTCTGTCACCGCGGTGGGTGCGGATGAGTATATAAAGTACTCCCCGTTTTGGTTCATGGACTCTGATACCATGGCGAGCCATTTCTTTGGATCGGTTATGTCCGCCCATCCTTCGGACTGATCTGATACGGAGATTCCCGACGTGACATTTTTCATACATACAACGGATGATTCTGTGGGCTTCCACTCTCTATAATCCGTTTCGCCGGCTTCCTGATACAGCAATACAACATCCTGAATCTTGTCAGCTTCCTGCGCCCATTTTTCAAGATATTTGGTGCTCCGGTAACCGCTGATCCGATAGAGGGAATCAGAGTATTCCTCGCGGAGCAGTGACAGATAGAAGGAAGCGCCGTATCCCCACTTTGTTTTGCCGTCATCTGCGTTCAATTCCGTCCCGGGATTTATCTTCCTGCCTGCCTCATAGTAATAATACAGGTCGGTGTGGTATACAAACATCGGAGAGATGGTTTCCGCCACGATCTGCCATGCCGGAAGCATGGTGGGACTACCGGCAAATATGTCCTTGCTGTAAGAGGCGGCAGGCAGTTGATTCTTCGTTTCTTCCGATCCCATTTCAAAAGAAACTTCTTCCTGACCCTCTGCCAGTTGTATCCAGTCCGGCGCATCTGCATTTTTTTGCAGCCGATAAACATAGCGGTCAATGTTACTTGTTGAAAACTCAAGCTGCGATCCGGAAATACGAATCAATCCGTCCACGGGAATCGGACCGGATTTGGTGGGACCTCTTCTGCCTCCAAGGAAGAACCGATTCACCACTCCGCGGATATTGGCATACTGCTCTTCCGTCAGGTTTTCGGCAGAAAAATTCCTGCCGTTAAGCGCGCTGCTTTCCTGCTCACTTTGAATCGCTTTGGCTGTCAACTCAAAGAAATCGGCAAACAGGTACGCTTCCACGCCCCGTTCTTTTTCCTCGGAAAGAGGGACTGAATCAACCTCGGTTTTAGCGTAATAATTCTCCAAGAGCTGACGGTAATCATCATTGATGGTCTCATAGGTCTGCAGATCCCTTTTGGAAATATCCAGCTGCCCGCTATGGTAATACTTCTCCATCGTAACGGTCATCCATTCCGGCAGCGGAAGCAGAACACCACCCCGCTCCTCGGCATCTGCCTTCTGTATGGCTTCCGGGGCGGAAATGACGAACCTAAACAAAGATGCCAGTTTCAATTCAATATCCTCCGGGGTCGGGGACAGACGCTGTGCTCTGAACAACTGCATCCCGCCGCCTGTCTGAGTGTCAATTTCGGGAAGTATCTTTGCAATGCCGTCAATGATCTGATTAAATACCTTCTCTTCCGCCAGCAGCAGCAGCGCGACCGCGGGACGACCACTGTAATATGTAAATACCGGCAGCAATGTCAGTGGTATTTCGACCGGTTCCGCATCACGCAATGATGCAGGAATGCGGAAAGCCGCTGTCTTCTCGGCATTTTCCGCATAAATCGTATTTCCGTTTTTATTGACAAAATCATACTCAAAATGCGCATTCAACGAGAAGGAAAAATTTATGCGCACAAAGCATACTTTGACAGATGCGTTTGCTTTCACCGTGACTGTCAGATCCGCATGCATAGGCTTCTCGGAAGAAAGAGTTAAAGCAATGGTGGAGCGTACTTTAAGACTGACTGCCGCTCCCACGATTCCAAAATCGACCCGGCCCTGTATCACTCCGTCAAACAGTACATTGGCGCTCAGTTCGTAATAATCATTGTACGCTCCGGTTTTGTTTGATATCCATCCGGCATATACACCCTCGAAACACCCCTGCATGACCAGGCTTGCCTCTGCACTTAATATACTCTTGTTGAAAGAAGAGCCGACGCGCAGGCGCATGCCGATTCCCATCTGCAGCACATTGGTAAAATAGCCGTCTTTGCGTGCCGGCAGATTATTTGTCAGTGACGTAGTGCTTTTTTTCAGATAGACCCCCGCACTTCCGCTGAAGATCCCATACCGGAATGAAAAAGAACGCTGGAAATTCTGATTGTACGGATATCCTATATCCAGCGAAAAATCACCGTTGCTGTAAATATCCGCGCCCATACTTCCCACGGAAAATTCCAGTGTGCCCAAGTTGATCTTCCGCAATTTCTGCGGGGGAGTAAACTTGCCGCTGAACATGCCCAGGCCGCCCTGCAGCTTAGAATAGGAGAGTTCCGCACTGAGTCCGCTTAACGCACCCGCCTTGTCACCATACAGTTCAAAACGCCCTCCGCAGCAGGAATAATCCTCTAAATAGAGAAGCTTTATGTTGACGGTATCGGCAATATCCACGTCCAGTCCGAGGAAATTTCCGCCTTTGTCTGCTACCGTAAGAGTAGAAAAATCCATGCCGTCGTAAAAATTTTTCCCAAGAATACTTAGGGTCGTGCTCACATCCTTACCGGACACATCCTTAGGAAGCTGAAGACCCTTACCAAACAGCAGGTAAGATACCGACAGACCGCATCCGCTCACCTCCGGAGGATCGTTTGGCGCAAATTCCAGCGGATTCTGCTTGGTATAGCTTGTCCCCATAAAATCTCCCGCAATCTGAAAGCGCACTCCCGCAGGATCCATGATCACCGTCAAATCATCCATTTGAATAAAGGATTGTGACTGCTTCGTAGAAAGATTGATTGTCAGGCGCAGCGCTTTATCGGCATAACTGTACACCAGCTTGGTGCCTGTCAGGCTGATATCATTGAGAAAGCTCCATATGCCGGTCCGCTCAAAGCTGTCCGACGGCTTGAGAAGGCGAAGCAGGTAATCTACCATATCGCCAAGAGAGTATGCGGTCTTAATTTCGCCGGACAATTGTTTTTTACCCGCATCATAAGAGATCCCGATTTCCAGTTTATCCAGCAGGAGCCAGAAACTCCATTTGACCGTTGCGGTATTCTTTTCCTTTTCAAAGACTCCGCGTATTTGGAAATAGTCCTGAAATACAAATTGACCGGCGAGATAAAACTGTTCGTGCGTACATTCGACATTCGCCTGAAGGGAAAACCCGGTTCCGATGAGAGAGGCATCCGCCGTGACAAGAAGAGTGCCGGCGAAGCTTTCTATGGATATGGAATCCGCTGCTTTCGCCGTAACCACCAGTTCCCGGATTTCAATCTTCGGGAATGCGCCCTGTAATGCCACTCCGAAAAATGCTTCGTACAGTTTCATGATGGAAGCGGACACATCCATATAGATCAAGCTGCCGGAAAAGGTCACAATGCTGCTCTCCCATGTACCTTGCAGTAAAAATTGGCATAGGAGCTGTTCTCCTTCTGACAGGGAAAGACATATGTTTAAAACAGCCTGTGTATTTCCGTTGTTACGGTCCAATGCAAGCCAAAATTCCTCCATTGACAGTGTGCAGGAACCTCCTGCCGGGTGCGATTCCTTCCATACGTTCCCTAAGTTCTTTGTCACATCTACTGCCGCATTGTAGGATCCGTCTTCCGGCATAAGACGCAAGAATATTTCCTTTAAGTAATAATCGCTCAAAAAATCAGGCACAGATAAATTAAGCGGCTGCAATAAATCCTTTATCGAACGCTTCTCTAAGTTCACGACCTTGATTTCAAAACTGTTAAATGGATTTGACATAACGGCATAAATGGGCATTCCCAATATTTGCATCTCCATGCCGATTCTTTGAATCTGTACGGAGGGTTCCGGTCTGTAGAAAAGAGACATAAATAGTCCATCCAGCGAAAACCATGGACTGGATATTTCAAACCGCGTCAAATCCATGACCATTCTGACCGACATCTCATCCTCACAGCCATTATACTCTGCATGGACATCTTCCGTGTAGTTCTGTGGATGCTTTATAATATCGCTGTCGACCTGCAGCATGATCGCATCAAGACAGATCATTTCCTGATAATCCATATATGAGGGGAAAGTAGTGCCAATAGACAATGAACTTCCGGTGAGATGCCGTAGAAGGTCCTGCAGGCTGACTCCCTTTGTACGGTCAAAAGAGAATTGCAGCAGCGTCTTTTCCTCATCTTGGAAAGGGGTAAATGTCAAGTCGGCTTCATAAGTTCCTTCCCCCAGAATGAGGCTGCCACTGCCGCATATTTTCGATCCCGAAAAAGACATTTCGCTGTCTCCTGAACTTTTTCTGTTATAAAAGACAGCGGTTCCCTTCTGCATAATAAACTTCATTCCGCAAAAAGAAAAAGTAAGGGGAGCCGATACAGTGCTTGTGATTTCGAACTCTTCTCCGCTTTCAATTCCTTCTGCCGGCATGGCATTTCCCAGCCATGCATACTCTGCAAATCGACTTTCCGACACATCCAGTGTTCCGGAAAACCCCCCTTCTTTTTTCTCATACTGGTGGATTATAATCTCATTCAATAAGGAATCTTGCAGTGACACTCCAAAAGTTTCACTATATAGCATTTTACCCATAGAGGGATACAATTCTTTTAAACTATAACTCTGGTTCATTATCAGTCACTCCTTTGGAAATCATACTGAATATTGCTCGCTGTCGCAATCCTTGTGTTGGGGTAAAAACGGAGTGTAGGAATTATCTGCTTCGACAAGTCTTGAAGACGCCAGTTATTATCTACTGTGTATGCAGCATTATAATTTGTGATGCGAAATCTGTCGGAAAATATTTCTTCGCGCTCACAGTCGAAAGTCTTGTACACAGCCCATTTATAATCGTGTGTTTCTGCTCCGCATGTAGTAGAATAGATAGACAATGCTGCTCCGTCCGGATGCTTAAACCTATCATAAAGACATGCACTCCATATCAGCTTGCAATTTAGTTTGTCATTGAGTAAGTCAATAGTATCGCAAAAAATTCCCCATTGCTCGGAATAATAACCAATATCGGGATTTTCGTCGTCTTGCCGCTTCTTCCCTATTCCATTTAAAGTATGAATAGAGCCATGGTGGGGAGGAGTCATGACGACTTCAACACAGTCGTTCAAGATGGCTTGCATACTGCAGTAGGTTTCCTCATGATGCAGAATATTATTGAAGGTTTCTCCCGTTATATCTCCGGTGAACCAGAATGCAGTTCGATACCTCTTATGTTTAACCAAGAAGCTGGCGCCATTTGAGTTAAGAGCCTGCTCCGCATCCTTTAGCGTGTTCAGGGTAAACATACAGTTAAATAATAAATACAAACTCACATCGTCATCTTCCCATAAGGGTATTGCTTCCGTTACACGGTTCAAAAAATTCACTTTGCCTTCAAATTTCTTTAGCATTTTTCGCAGTGCTGATTTTCCTACTGTGAATTCATCATACGATTTAAGGTCTTTATCTTTTAAATCCTCCCATTCACCTTGCGTTAAGCTTCCAATGTGAAACATTTCCACCTTCTCATTAATATTAGTTACCTCTTTACTGATCGTTTGAAATGCAGTGTAATGATCCGCATGGAGATGAGTCAGACAAAAAATCCACTCGTTATCTGAACTGTTTTGAATCTCTTTTTTTATATGTTCTATATTTTGTTTGGAAAGATTATTATCACCCGCCGGATAATCCTGATTACTGCCCGCATCAATCAAAAATCTCTTTTTTATAGTGCTATCTTCATAAACAGTTACACAATACATTGCCCCATGTCCCATGTGATAACAGGTACATTTCGCCTCACTCATTATCCCCACTCCTCTCCATCATTCTTTTTTTGTTTATCATATACCGCGCACCAGCCCAGTTCGCCCCGGCTGCCGTCCGGCACCAGAATCAGGTTAGCGCTGCCTTCCGGGAAATTCTTTCCCAAACAGCTTACCTTAAATCCCCGAAAGCCCAGCAGATATTTTGTATCATTTCTGCGTATCTGCACTTCCTTCCACCCCATACGGAACAGGGAGGAGATCGCCGCCTGCATATCGCTCTTGCCGTTCATAAATCCCGCCCCGGCATAGAATGATGCTTCCTCGCCAAAAGCGAACAGGATATGGAGACTGATACCGTGAAACAATTCCATGGGGATCATCAGCCCGAACCATTCCCCTTTCTGAATCGACTGTTGCGGTACCCCGGCATTTATCTGTATACAACCTGTTTTTTCCGGTGTTACCGCCTCCTGAAAACAGGTAAAGAGCGGTACTTTGTGAGGAATCTGTGACAGGAAGGAACCTTCCCGGCAGCTGCTGCCTTCCTCCGAGAGCAGAATATCCCGATATTGTACCTGCATAGACGGATTCTTACTGTTCAATGTAAGGATTATTCTGAAGTTGCGGTATGGCAGCTTATCATAGCTAAAGTAATCGCACTCCTTATTATATTGGGCAAAAGCCATGGAGCCTCGGAAATTCAACTGCAGCTTTGGCACGCTGCCAACAGTATCAAATATTGTCTCCGCTTCTGACAGCGTTACCGCCGCCAGCGCATATTGTGAGAAATACAGTGAAGCTCCCTGTATCATTCGGAGCTGGTATCCCCGCACCGCGTTGCCGTTCATATCGGCAGTGGCGATGTAATTACCCAGGAAATAAACCGCCGCCTCATTCATCAGCTTCTTTCCGAACATTTGGTAGAACACCAGCCTGCATATGATCTGCGCCGAATAGAAATTTTTCTGCTCGATCATGGCATAAAGTTCATCCACCTGAATGGAAAAGCGCTCAAATCCGTCCGTGATCAGATTCAGTGAATCAGACATAAACAGAATTCCCCGGGCTTTTCCTGCTTGCACATCCGCCTGATCATCCTTAAACTTCACATTTGTTATTTGCATAAAAGGAATCCGGTAAGTGAGGGAACCGGTAAATACGGTAGGGCCCAGAGCCTCTGCTTTCTTTACCCGGACCGCCTGCTGCATGAGAAGAATTCCGGTAAATTGCTTATCATCCAGACAGGACAACAGATTTCGGTAATTTGAGGAACCTGTTCGCCTCTCCAGTTCCTGTGCCTTCTTTTCTTCATCGGCGCAAAACTCTATCAGGGCGTAGATATCCTCCTGCTTCACACCGGAATCAAAAGATACTTTTCCCAGCAAGGCGTCACGGAGCGAAAAGTCTTGCGTACTCTTTATAAGAAAAATTGCCTTGTCCGGTATATTCGCAAAATCAAGATCAAAATCTTCCCCAAATAGCCCTGCTATCTGTTGTGCCTGTACATGGGATGTAAACTCTTCCCACGACTTTGTCACAATGCATTTCATATTCACCACCATATCCTTCTCGTGAGCTTTTTTTGTATGAAAAAACGCCACAATTATACTACAGAGATAAGTAAACTATATTAATAGTTATAATAGCAAATATTTGTAGAATTGACAAGGGTAGGGGGAGAAAATGTAATTTATTGATTGAGCAGGTTGTTGAATCAAACCGTGGCATCTTTCAAGGTGCAGGAATATACTATCATAAATATAATTTGAATCTATATCAGGAGATATTTAGACTATGGATGTAACGGAACAATTCCTACAGAATGACTGCAGCTTTAATGGTATACAACCACTAATTCTGCCCATGCCTTACCCGCCGATTCGCGCCAGAGAAGAAAATCAGTTCTACGCGAACCTGCTCACTCTCGACTATTGCGGTTCTGTATCCGAACTGACGGCAATAGCGCAGTACATCCACGGAGAGAGCCGCCTGTGCTGCAGCAGATGTGAGATAGCCAAGACCATCATGAGCATGGCAATGGCGGAGATGATGCATCTGCAGAAATTGGGAGAAATGATCTTACTGTTGGGCGGCAGTATTGATTTCTCATATAAAACCCGTATGGGATCGGAAATGTGGACGCCGAGATACGCAAATTTATCGACGGGCGAAGCCCAAATCATATCCGCCGGTGTGAGGTCGGAGAGAGAGGCGATCGCACAGTATCAGGAGCATATAGGTATGATAGAGGATGATTATGTGAATGCGCTGCTTAAGAGGATCATTCAGGATGAAGAGTATCATATTATGATATTACAGATGATAAAACTGTAATTTGGGGCTTAATCTTATATCGAAGATCAGCACCTGCCATTGCAATATTATGCAGTGGCAGTATTTTTGTTTTTATGGTATGATATAGAGACAAATTATAAGGGGTATATAATTCCATGCGCAAGTTTCAGAAACAACAGATATTAGATGTCATTCAAAGTTTACATATACTCCATGGAGAGATTAAAGGCAGGCTGAACGGCAAAGATTACGAGACCGTACAGGCTGCCTTAGGCGATTGTCAGGAGGCGGCAATCCAAGTGGGAGAAGCGATAGAGCAGCTTGAGGGAACCGGAACGCAGGCGGTGTCCTATTTAGAACAATATTGTGAGAACATCTATCAGACAAGTATGCAGCTACAGGAGATTTCACCGCAGAAGGCATATAAATCTTTAGAAAGTAATTTGATCAAAGCAGAGAATGATATCAAGCATATGCCGGCGAGAAAAGAAGTGGTTTTTCTGCCCTATAAGGCATCCATGTGGGATTCCCTTGAGAGTGTATGGAAGGCTGCCGATGAAGACTCGGATTGTGACGCATATGTCATTCCAATCCCTTATTATGACAAAAATCCGGACGGCAGTTTTCAAGAGATGCATTACGAAGGTGACCAATATCCGCAGTATGTGCCCATTACAAATTATGAAGAATATGATTTCGAGGGACGTAAGCCCGACACGATTTTTATTCATAATCCGTATGATGAATTTAATCACGTGACGAGCGTACATCCATTTTTTTATACTAAAAATTTAAAAAAATTTACAGACATACTGGTATACATTCCTTATTTCGTATTGGGAGAGATATCACCTGACAATGAACAGGCGGTAAAAGGCATGGAGCATTTCTGTACCGTACCGGGAGTATTCTATTCGGACAGGGTAATTGTACAGTCAGAAGATATGCGCACAATCTACGTTAATGTTCTCACGGAGACATTCGGTGAGGAGACCAGACAGATCTGGGAGCAGAAGATATTCGGACTGGGCTCTCCCAAGTTGGACAAGGTGTCAAGAACTAGCAAAGATGAGATTGAGATACCGGAAGACTGGCTTAAGATCATACAGAAACCGGACGGAAGCTACAAGAAGATTATCTTCTACAACACAAGTATCAACGCGCTTCTGAAACACGAAGAGAGGATGCTTGTCAAGATGCAGGATGTATTTGCGACATTTAAAGAAAATAAGAATGATATCGCACTGCTGTGGCGGCCTCATCCGCTGATCAAGTCAACGATCTCTTCTATGAGGCCTGAATTATGGGAAGCTTATGAGCAGATTGCCGGACAGTATATTGAGGAAGGCTGGGGTATCTATGACGATACGGCAGATTTAAACAGGGCGATTGCATTGAGCGATGCTTACTATGGAGACGGCAGCAGTGTTATACAGTTGTGCCGGACGGCTGGCGTGCCGGTTATGATACAGAATGTTGAGATAATAGATAATGTAAAAATGTAAACATGCGATTTGGTAGGTTTACATCATACATCAGAGACTTATGCATAAAATCGGAAAATATGGAATCCGGTATCTGCACATGTTCACTGAGGAACGGAATTCCGACAGCGTAAGCAGGATCAAAACAAAAATAAATGAAACACCGTTTTTAATTATTCCTCTTATTGAACATAAATCAAATGTGGATTATAATGTAGTCATGCAGGTATTCCGCTACATGGTCTTTATTTGGGAAGACTATGAGAAGGAGATGGAGAGGCAGCATAAGGGCATAAGCAAAACAAAAGATTTTAAATATCCGCCGATTTTGCCGATTGTGTTCTATGACGGAGCGGATAATTGGACGGCACCTGACAGGCTACATGACAGGGTCCTCCTCAGTGATGTGTTTGGCCAATACATACCGGATTACCGGTGTATGCTAGTAAAGCTCGCGGATTACACGAATGCGGAACTGATGGAGAAGAAAGACGAACTGTCCGTTATCATGATGGTGGATCGGCTACAAAATGCTGCTGACTATATGAAACTGATACAGGAAGTAGGTTCGGATTATTTACATGAGGTCACAGAACAATCACCGGAATACCTGCTGGAGATCATGGCGCAGATAGTGGAAGTTTTCATGGCTAAGTTGAATATACCACTTGAAGAAGTAGATACATTCACGAGTCAGATCAAGGAGAGGAATATGGGAGAATTATTTGCACATTTTGAAGGCTGGGACGTACAGGCGATTAGGAAGGAATCACGTGAGCAAGCGCTTATAGAAGCACGTAAACAAGTGGAAATCGAAATGGAAGAAGTGCGTAAAGAAGTAACACAGCAGGTAACAGAACAAGTGACAGAACGAGTGACAGAATCAGATATCCAAAAACTGCTTGCAGTACTGTATAAGTATAAGCTGGGATGCCCCAGAGAGACCGCCATAGAACAGTTAATGGAGCAGTATCAGTTGTCATAAGAAATCGCAACCGCGAAGGCGGGCGATTTGTGGGGGATAAGTTTATAAGAAAAACCCAAAGAACGCAATATATAGCATTGATGATGGATAATCAAACTATTTATTGCGTTTATTTTTCGAGAAAAATCGTTGGAAATTTCTATTTTCTTCCTAAACTTCTTGTGATATAATGTCGATACAATACACGCAAGGATTGCGAGAGGAATACATGGAGGTATGATCATGTCTGATAATTCAAAAAGCCAAGACAAAGCAAAGAAAGCAGGGACAAGCAAAGGTCTCGTTATCGTCTGCATCGTAGCAGTAGTGATTATTGCAGTGTTGATCGGTATTATTGTTGTCATGATGAATTCTTCCAAGTCCAATGAAAATGTAACTGTAGAAGATTCCGGAGAAAACGAAAAAAGACCCGTATTATTAACTGAAGATAATATTGACGACATGGCGGATGAGATTCTGAATCAGTCCGAGCCGGAAGGCGTGCCGATGAGCTATCAGGTCACCATGAATTCCACTTGGGAGTTTGAAGACGGGGAGACGGCATCAAGAAATGCCTATGTCGCCAATTCTGAGAATAACGAGACTCCGGTTTACTTCGATGTGATCAGAAATGATACACAGGAAGTTATTTATCAGTCTCCGGTCATACCTTTGGGAATGGATCTGGAAGACATTGTATTGGATGTGGATCTGGATGCCGGAAATTATGAATGTACCTTAGTCTACCATTTGTTAGATGAGGATCAAAACACACTGACCACAGTGAATATGTGGCTGATGGTCAAGGTGGAAAACTAGACTGCTCATTCATCTAAGCAGTATGTAACGCAAAGATGAGTTGCATTAATAAATATAATCAAAAAGGAGGAAAAAGAGAGATGAAAAGATTCAAGAAACTGGCAGCTGTCACAATGGCTGCAACCATGCTGTTAGGCAGCAGCCTTATGGTCTCGGCAGCTGGCCCCAGCGGAGGAGATACCGGTAGCGGTTCATTCGAAGGATACGTAGAGGAGACATCCGTGTTCTCCGCAAGCGTACCCACTAATGCGGCAAACGTATTTAACTTCTTCGTTGACCCTAACGGGCTTCTGGAAAAAACCGAATATAAGCGCCTGGCAGGAAAGACGGCTGATGATTTTGAGACCGGTTCCACCCTGTTTTTCACCAGAACTCCCAGCGATACTGTCAAGGAGTTTGGTAAAGACAGCGAAAAAGTTACGGCTAAGAACATGAGTTCTTACGATGTTAATATCGAGGTGAGTGCATCCATTACAGGTATTGACGGTATTACCATGGCGGATTCGGATACAATCGGCGCCGACGTGGAGGATCCTACTCTTTATCTGGCCATTGTATCCGGTTCGAAGACAGTGGCAGTGAAAGCAGACGAGGGCGGTTTGCTCTCAGGAGAAATTGCAGGTACGCCCGGCAACTTCGAGATTCAGTACAATACCGAGAAAGGCAAGTATGAGTATGCGCAGAAAGCTACAGACCAGCTGTCTGATTGGGCAGAGTATGACTTCTATCTGACAGGCGCTTGCGGCGGAAATTGGACTGATGAACAGGCTGAGGCAACACCTACGGTTGAGTTGACATGGAAGATTTCAGATCCGAATGCAAATGAAGCACCGAGTATTGAAAAGGCTGCTTATGCTATGATTGCCGGAACGGCTGTGAAGATTCCGGTTGATCTTGGTGCTGGTGAGCTGGGAGCGACAGGTATTAAAAAGATTACCTATGAAAAATCTGGGACGGCGAGAGACTTGGAGGCTACAAATTATACTTTTGCAAATGGTATATTGACAATTAAAGCGTCATATGTTGATTCGCTGTTGAATGCAGGTATCTCCCGTGAATTTATAATTACATTCAATGATGCTGCAAGAACACAAGTGACATTCGCACTGCGGGCTTTGGCAGCTCCGAGTATTGCGGCGACTACTTATACTATGACTGCCGGAACGGCTGTAAAAGTTCCGGTTGATCTTGGTGCCGGTGATTTGGCAGCAACGGGTATTAGTAAGATTACCTATGAAAAATCTGGAACGGAGAGAGACTTGGAGGCTACAAATTATACTTTTGCAAATGGTATATTGACAATTGAGGCGTCATATGTTGATTCGCTGCTGAGTGCATCCATTTCTTCTCGTGAATTTACAATTACTTTCGATGATGCTGCAAAAACTACAGTATCGTTTACGTTGACTAAATAAATATATAGTTGACATTTTTTAGAGGAGAGGCGTTTTAAACGCCTCCCTCTTATCTTTTACGTATTTTATGGTCCCAATTTATATTAATATTTTATTGCTTATATCCGATATATAATTTAGTGATAAGTACAGAAGTAAATATGGAGAATATTTGCTTGGAAGACAATAGATTAAACAGCAAGGATTGCAGCATTATTGCATGGATGCAGCTATAGTAGAATGAAAGTATGGTCTGTCATATGCTGATTTAGTGCAGTGGCAGATTTTTATTTATATATGTGGAAGAAATTGATTCCTATGGTGAGGCGAAAAATGTTTTTAGAAGCAAAAAAATATAGAAAAGAAGTTTCAGTAGGGCCGGGAATAGAAGTAAATGGGGAAATATGGTGTGTCGGAAAGCATAATAGTAAGTTATATGCCATAAATGCAAATGATACCGTATTAAAATATGAGAAAGATATTGATATTAAATCCGATCATATTTCGAATTCTTTTTTTGGAATTTTACACTATGATGGATATTTGTATTTAGTTCCGCTATGTTGCAATATTATGGTTAAATTTTGTTTACGTAATCACAATATTGAGTATTTTGACTTTACTGATATATATACACCCGACCAAATTAATAATTGTCGATATTTATTTATTTCTTCCTGCCAAGTTGATAATTATCTATACTTGTTTCCATATAGATATGGAAGTATCGTGAGATTTAATACAGATAATAATCAAACAGAGTTATTGCCACTGCCAGCGGATACAAAAGTGAAAAGTAAAGATTTTTTATTTACTAGAAGATGCGCAATATCTGAAGAACACATATTTATTGCGCAAGATAAAGGTAGCAGTATATTACAGCTTAATATTAAAAGTGAGAAAATGCAGTGGATCAATTTGCCGGACACAATACATATACAAGACATATGTTTGTGGAAAGAAGAAATATTTATATTGGATATTTCAGGGGAAATATTTACGGTTAGCATAAAAGATATGCGCATCACAGAGATTTTAAATGTCAATAGCGATAAATTTGGGTTTCTGGAGAAAACGGAAAATTACATTTGGCTTATTCCAACAGGAACTAATGAAATAATAAGATGCTCATCTAATAACGGGGTAGAAGCAATTCAATATCCCCAAAACTTTAAATTTTCATCTTCAATATTGAAAAGTGGGGCGCGTACATTCTCAAATGTTTTCTGTGATGAAAATAAAATGATCATAATGCCTCGTTGTAATAATGTACTTATAACAATTGATAAAAGAAAAGAGAGTGTGATTTTTAATGATATATCATGCTCAAATGATATTCAGGAAAAATTAATATCTGATTTCTCTAATGATATAATAAATAAAGAATTGATCACTGAAAGTGAAGGTGCACTTGAACTTATGCTTGATGTATTAATAAATAGTGAATACGGTGATGCCAAAAAAGATACAGATAGTAATATAGGAGAAGTGATTAAAAATATATGTATTGATTCATAGAAAATGTAATTATTATAAACTATTGCATAAATGGCAGGAAATCAAGCTTATTTATGCCAAATCAATAAGAAGTTATAGGAGAAAATGCAATGAATAATGAAACACTCAAAAAGATAAATAGGGTTTATAGTAATCTGTGTGATGAAGAATCAAAAGAAGTATTTGATGCAAAATTCAACTACATATTGTATAGGGATGAAAAGAAGTTTTTAGAGTGGACTTTGCAGCAAAATAAAGATTTTTCCTGCCCTGAGCTTGATGATTATGAGATAAATAATCCCAATTGTGAGTACATACTTTTTGGCGCGGGTGATCTTGGAAAGAAAACAAAGATGGTTATGGAAAAATGCAACAAGAAAATTGTTGCATGGAGTGATAATAACAGAAATTTGTGGTTCGGGGGGGGGGAGGATGAAGGCTTACCTGTTGTGCCGCCAGGCAGGCTGAAAGATCTCTATCCAGATAAAACAATTATAATTACTTCTAAGGGCGGCGCATTGTCTATTTATCAGCAGTTAGTTAAGACAGGGTTTCCTAGAAATAAAATTATTATACCATACAGGGGATTTATCATGGGTGTCTGTGGAAGACAATATTTTGATGTGTTTACACCTGACAGCGAAGAAGTTTTTGTTGATGCAGGATGTTGGGATGGAGAAACTTCGAAAGAATTTGTGAACTGGTGTAATGGACATTACAGTATGATATATGCATTTGAACCGGATGAATATTGCTGGGAAAGGTGCGAGAATACATTTAGGGAGAATAATATAAAAAATAAATTTTTTAAGAAGGGAACATGGAGCAAGAGTGATATTCTTAGTTTTTTCAGCGCAGGAATGGGAAGCTCACGTGTAAGCAAAGGCCAAGAATGTACAACAATTCCTGTAGTTAGCATAGATGAAGCATTAGGTTCTGATAAATGTACATTTATAAAAATGGATGTTGAGTGCAGTGAAATGGAAACATTAATTGGCGCAAAAGAGCACATACAGAAATATAAGCCTAAGTTGGCAGTAAGTGTTTATCATAAGCCAGAAGATTTATGGGAACTGGGTGATTATATTCTTAAACTGAACCCGGATTATAAGCTATATTTAAGGCATTATACAACATATAAATATGAAACAGTTTTATATGCAGTATAAGTTTTAGTTGTTTGTTGGTGTGATCAAAATAAAAAAGGAGCGATAATAGATAATATGATGATATCATCAGTAGAAAAAATGATGGAGGAGTACAATGGAGAAGTTGTCATTATTGCATCATGAAAGTTTAAGAATGAAATAAGGAATAATTTATCAATTAACGGAAAATATTTGATTTATGAAGAATAATGGAGGCCTATCCGAACGGAATTAAAAAGCCGATTCGCTTTGTAAAATGTGAGCATATGAAAAAGTTATTAGAAAAATTAAGACTTTACTTGAAAATACAAAAAGCATTTTTAATAGATACAAAATTTCTTCATGTACATAAAATAGATCAAAGCTTATGGAAAAGAAAATTTTTGAATCTATTAAAATCAAATGATAGAAGAACAGAAGAATATAGAAGAACAGAAGAATTATTAAATGAATTCATTAAGTGTGATATAAGAAAAATTTCTCATAATAAAATTATTAGAAAGAATAAATATGCTCCCATATTAATTTGTGTATTAAAAGATGAGATAAATAAAATAGAGAGCTTTTTAAATCATTATAGAAAAATTGGTGTTGAAGTTTTTATTTTTCTCGACAACAATTCTACGGATGGAACCGGGGAATATTTATGTAGACAAAAGGATGCTATTGTATACAGCACTAAACAACAATTTGGTTCAGTTCGCAAGGTTGCGTGGATTAATATGCTTTTAGCAATTTATGGAAATAATAGGTGGTGTTTAGTTGTTGACTCAGACGAGCTGGTAGATTATATCGGAAGTGAAAAATATGATTTGTCAGATGTCATTAAACAGGCGGAGGTCAATAATTATACCAGAGTAGAAGGCTTCATGTTAGATATGTATTCTAAAAACGGATTATTTGATGAAAAGTTAAAAGGTGATTATGTAACAAGATGTCGCTTTTTTGATAAAAAATCATATACGTTAAGTGTAGATGAAAGAGGTTTGTTAATACACGGTGGACCTAGAACGCGAGTTTTTCGAAAACGTACGTTATTGGCAAAGCATCCGTTATTTTTATTTACAGAACAAGATTTTTATGCTAGTTCACATTATATGATACCATTTACAAACTTTAAAAATTGTCCGGTGTGGCTGGCTATACGTCACTATAAGTTTGTGGATGACATTGATAGACAAAAAGTTTATAATGCAGTGAAGACTGAAATTTATGCAGACAATAGTGCCAATTACAAACAATACTTGAAAGTATTGGAGGAAAACGAAGATGTTTGTTTTTGGAATAAAAATCAGTCAGTTGAACTTATCGATTCTTATAGTCTGAAAGAGATTAGTTTTCTAAAAACGTTTATGCGTGAGATATAACTTATATGAAATTATTTGTAACTTGAACCCAATAATAGAAATTACGGAAAGGATGAATAGAGAGGGGAAAAGATGACATATTTAGAATTAGAAGATTTGTGTCAAAACCGCGAGATATGTCTGTTTGGTGCCGGGAGCTTTGGAAAAACAAATGGATATGACTGCCTTAAATGTTTTGGAATCAAAGCCGATTTTTACTGTGATAATAATATTCTTCCCGATACAGTGATTCGAGATGGGATCGAAGTCCGGGATATTCAGTATTTATATGAGAATAAGGAAGAAATACAGGTATTTATTACCGTTGGGAAAAAATACCGTGAGGAGATCAAAATACAGCTTAGAGAACATGGCATAATGAGTGCTGTGATTGTAGATTGGTCGTTGGTTACTCAGGTGCTTGACAGCATAGATGTTGTTGGTGATAAGTCAATCATAGAGAGATATCATACAATCTATAATGATGAAGAATATTTACCGGCTTTCTATGAATTTACAATGGGAAAAAGCTTAATCTTTTTCATCCTGAAACGTTTAATGAAAAGCTGCAGTGGTTGAAAATGTACAATCGCAGACCGGAATATACCAGAATGATAGATAAATATGAAGCGAAGCATTTCATAGAAGAAAGAATAGGTAGTGGATATACAATACCTACCATATGAGTGTGGGATTCCTTTGATGAAATTGATTTTGATATGCTGCCTGAACAATTTGTTCTGAAATGCACACATGATTCCGGAAGTATAGTATTTGTTGAGGATAAGGATAAGTTTGATAAAAAGGAAGCAAAGCGTATTTTAGAAAAAGCGCTTGGTATAAATTATTATTGGATTGGGCGGGAGTGGCCATATAAAAATGTAAATCGAGGATTATTGCAGAACAGTACATAAATGATTTAAACAAAAATGAGTTGATGGATTTTAGACTTTTCTGTTTTGGTGGAAAAGTTAGAATTATATTTGTGGATTTTGATCATACATTAAATCATATTGGTAAAAGAAATATTTATGACAGACAATGGGAATATCTGCCTTTTTCCATAGGTTATCCTAGTGTACCGGAAAAAATTATAGAAAAGCCAAAGTGCCTGAAAAAATGATTGAAATTGCAGAAAATTTATCATTCGATATTCCACACATAAGAATTGATTTTTATATCATCGACGATAAACCAATTGTAGGGGGAATGTCTTTTTTTCATGCGGATGGTTTGCAGAAATGTACACCGGAAGAATGGGGGTAGGAAAATGGGGGAGTGGATTATTTTGCCGGAAAGTGAAGGAGTCCTCTTTTAATAGCATAATGTTTCAGGTGGTTAATTTTAAACGTTAGTAAGGAATGTAGGAATATGAAAAGAATTGCAATTATAAGTCCCAGTTTGCGTAATGGCGGAGCAGAGAGAATTGCCGGATTATTATCTAAGTACCTAAGTAATAGTTATGAAGTGTATTTATTTCTTAGTGATACCAGTAATATTGTATATGAATATAGTGGTGAAATCGTTGATATAGGGATTGGTGGAAAAGGTACAGATTATGTCGAATATTATATTGACTTCTATAAAAAAAAGTATCAGATAGATTGCGCTATAAGCTTTTTGCAGTTTTATAATTATGCTAATATCCGAACAAGGGGAAAAGAAAAAGTAATTGTTTCAGAAAGAAATATGCGTGCTGTTTCGATCCCGGAACCGGATCACCACAGTCAAATACAAACGAAAGCTTTGTATCCTAAAGCGGATGTAGTCGTTTCTGTTTCAGAAGGTGTCAAATGTAATCTGTCACAATCCTATGGGATTGATGTAGATAATATAAAAACAATTTATAACTTTATTGACAAAGATGCTATAAGAGAAAAATCCCTGCAGAAACCAGAGGACAATATTGATGACTTTATTGCTGGTTCTAAACTAATTATCAATGTGGGACGGCTTTTAGAAGTAAAAAATCAAGTCAGGCTGATTAGACAGTTTGCTAATCTTATTCAGGATGGGGAGGACGTCAAACTCCTAATATTAGGAAGTGGAGTTTTGGAAGATGAATTAAATACATTGATCAAGGAACTTAAGTTAGAAAGGTATGTGAAAATACTAAGATATTGTAAAAATCCGTTTCCGTATATTAAAAAAGCTTCGATCTTTGCTTTTGCATCACAAAAAGAAGGTTTACCGAATGTCCTGCTGGAGGCAATGTGCTTGGGAATACCTATTGTTTCGGTGGATTGTTTGTCTGGGCCCAGAGAATTGTTAGCGGGAGAAACAGACTATCGGGAAGAAACGCAAAGCTTCAGGCTGTGCAATCGGGGGATTCTGGTTACAAATGATGTTTCGGAGGACACAGGGGAAACAAAGTATTTGAAAGAAGCTATTTCCTACATGCTGAAGAATCCAAACTATGCGGATGAAGTCATAGAGAACGAAAAACGTTATATGGAGACTTATTCTAATGAGGAAATTCTGCGCTCATGGATTGATGTGATAGAAAGACCACAGAAGCAGGAGACAGAACAAATAAAGAATGATTATGAGAAAGATAATAAGAAGTTGGTGGTTTATGGGGCCGGCGATTATGCCAAAAGAGCAGTCACACAATTGCTGAAAGATAATATTTCCATACATTTGATAGCTGTATCAGACAAGAAAAATAATCCTGAGGATATTTGCGGAATCCCGGTCAGGGATATAGAGAGTTTATGTGCGTATAAGGACGAAATAGCCGTTATGGTAGGAGTATCTTGGTCGAATCAGGGCGGCGTGGTTGAGAAATTGTTATCGTTGGGGTTTGAGGATATTCGTTTTTTGCGGTTAAGACCGGAAATATGAATATAAAAAGGTTTACTAACTGGTTTTAAGAAGGAGAAAAGAGAATGAAAAAAGGAATGGTATCAGTTTTGTCCACATTGGCAGGGGCGGCAATAGGAGCCGGGACAGCAGGAACAGTGAAGGAAAAAGAAGTTCAAAAATGGAAAGATTACTCTAATAAACACCTGGCTCTTTATAAAATGATGTGTCAATGGGTTACAGTAAAGCAGGATGGCACAAATCTGGCAGAATATTTTGAACAAAATGGCTATAAGAGAATTGCGATTTATGGAATGAGTTTTGCAGGAGATACTTTGGCTCATGAATTGAGAGATACGGGTATTCAGGTGGTTTATGGTATTGATCAAAATGCAGCTACTCTCTATGCAGATTTCGATATAGTGACTATGGAAGATAAACTCGAGGAAGTAGATGTTGTTGTTGTCACAGCCATAACTTTTTTTGACGCAATTGCGGAAGAATTATCTGCCAAGATAAACTGTCCGATTGTTTCCCTGGAAGATGTTCTGTATGAAATATAAAACAAAGAAATTCGGTAGTTTTATGCCTTGAGCGAAGCGAAAGGAATAGATCATAAATGATGGGTATTAATATCCGGTTTATACGCGAAAAAAGATATTTGCTATTTATGCCTGAGTATATCTATGGCGGAGCAGAAACGCAGTTTCGCTATTTGATAGATTATGCAGAAAAAAAACAGTGGGCGTTGGATGTTATTATTGAACACCGAATAAAAGAAAAAAAAGAGGCACTTCCAAAATCCTTGAAAGAATTTAAAAATGTCAAAATTTACGAGTATGATTGGCAGAAGGCAGATAATACAAAAATATTGTATGATGTAACGGTGTTTATTTTAAAAAAGATACCGCATGTCCAATATAGAGCATGCCTGATTTATTATATGAACGATCTTGTGCTGGCACCAATGCTAAGAATATTAAATGTGCCTGTGATTTATTCAGAACGCATTGCCGCAGTTGGTATATCACAAAATATATCATTACTGAAGTATTTATGGTATTGTGATCGAATTTTAGCAAATTCTGTATATGCGCAGAAGAAACTGATGGAGATGACGGGGAGAACGGTAGGGCTTATAAGGAATGGCAAACCTGTTGCCAAGCAACTTCCATTAAAAGAAAAGCGGGAAATTGACAGAATATTAATACCTGCTAATATAATACCCCGAAAAAACCAAATGCTCCTTTTGCACTATATAAAAAGTTATGCAGATTTTAAGGGCAAGCTCATTTTTGCCGGTTCTGCGATTGACATGTCATATTATAAAGAATTGGTTCAATATGCGAAGAGATATAATTTGCAGGATAGAATTGAATTTCTTGGTTTTGTTGAGAACATGGAAGAGGAGTACAGGAAGGCAGATCTCGTCATATTGCCATCCTTAAACGAGGGTACCCCGAATGTCGTTTTGGAAGCATATTCCTATGGCAGACCGGTTATTGTATCTGATATTGAGGTTGAGAGAGATGTTATAAGAAACCCTTGCTTAAGGTTTGGAGTTCGAAATGTAGCAGAACTGGATGCATGCATTAAGTATGTACAGGGATTGTCTGATGAGGCATACAGACAATTGTTGGAAAACAATAGAAGATTTGTTTTGAGAAATTATAATATTGATAGAATGGCAGAATCATTTTATAAAGAGTTTTCTAAAGGGAAAAAATATAGTATGTGGCATTTGGCAATTATGAGGTTTTCACACTTTTATAAAAAAATCTAAAATGGTGGGGTTAATGATTGGTAAATAAACTATACAAAAAATGTCATGGGAGGATGGATTAGCACATGAAAAAAGAAAAAGACATGATTGCTTTTTACCCATATTATGTACAAGGAAACAGTTATGTTCAAAACATGATATCAGTATGGTCAAAAAAGTATACAGTCATTGCCTTTAATAATCATAATATATCCACCGGAAAAATAAGAAAATGTAAAGCGATCATTTTAAACTGGTATGAAAATGATTTGAACATTTACCAATATATGCAACTGCTCAAATGTAAATTATATGGTATTAAAATTCTTCAGGTCTTTCATAATAGAATTCCTCATAATAGTAAAAACTCTATTGCCGCATGGATCAAAATGAAAAGTGTCCTTTTATTAAGTAATACGATATTACTGCACTCCAAGAACAGTAGAGCCTGCTTAAAGCAATATGGCAGAAATGAAGTGCGAAAGGCTGTATATGTTCCTCATATTAATTACTGTGGAGATTTTGAGTATACAGAGGTCGATTACAGAGAGGAATTGGGACTAAAATCCGATGATTTTGTGTTCATGTTTTTTGGTTTCATGGCACCCCATAAAAATATCGAATTACTAATACAAGTATTTAATGAGTGGAATATTGATAATGCAAAATTATTGATTGTAGGATCACCTAGCAATAAACAATATGTAAAAAAAATAAAAGAATCATGTCTACATAGAAATATTATAATACATGGAAAATATATTCCGAATTCGGAAGTATATGCTTACTTTAATACATGTGATGTGGTGGTCATGCCATATCAAAAGGAAAGTTACATTAATTCCGGGGTAATGATTAATGCTTTTTCCT
>JAFLTD010000239.1 GCA_022510625.1 Lachnospiraceae bacterium | reverse complement strand
CATGCACAATGTCATACGTTGATGAGGTTTATGAGTTAGTGGTTGCGAAGAATCCAGCGCAGCCGGAGTTCCATCAGGCGGTTAAAGAGGTTTTGGAGTCTCTTCGTGTGGTGATTGAAGCAGATGAAGAAGCATACAGAAAAGATGCTTTGTTAGAGAGATTGACGGTTCCCGAGAGAATCGTACAGTTCCGTGTTCCCTGGGTGGATGACAAGGGACAAGTTCAGGTCAACAACGGTTTCCGTGTACAGTTTAACAGTGCAATCGGACCGTACAAGGGAGGGTTAAGATTCCATCCTTCCGTAAATCTTGGTATTATCAAGTTCCTTGGTTTTGAGCAGATTTTCAAGAACTCCCTGACAGGTCTTCCGATCGGCGGCGGTAAGGGTGGTTCAGATTTCGATCCTAAGGGCAAATCCGACAGAGAAGTTATGGCATTCTGCCAGAGCTTTATGACAGAGCTTTGCAAACATATCGGAGCGGACACCGACGTTCCCGCAGGTGATATCGGCGTAGGCGGACGTGAGATCGGTTTCATGTTCGGTCAGTACAAGAGAATTCGCAATCTGTATGAGGGCGTTCTGACAGGTAAAGGATTGACATATGGCGGTTCCCTCGCAAGAACAGAGGCAACCGGTTACGGTCTGTTATACTTAACCGAGGAAATGTTAAAGTGCAACGGCAAAGATATCGCGGGTAAGACCATCGCAGTATCCGGCGCCGGCAACGTGGCAATCTACGCGATCCAGAAAGCACAGCAGCTGGGCGGTAAGCCTGTTACATGTTCCGATTCCACAGGCTGGATTTATGATCCCGAGGGAATCGATGTTGAGCTCTTAAAGGAGATCAAAGAAGTAAAACGTGCCCGTCTGACAGAGTATGCGGCTGCAAGACCGAGTGCACAGTATCATGAGAAGAAAGCCGGCGAACACGGTGTATGGACCGTGAAGTGTGATATCGCTCTTCCTTGTGCAACACAGAACGAGTTGGATCTGGATGACGCTAAGGCACTTGTGGCAAACGGATGCTTCGCGGTAGCAGAGGGCGCTAACATGCCTACCACACTGGAGGCGACAGAGTACTTCTTGCAGAACAAAGTACTGTTCTGCCCGGGTAAAGCGTCAAATGCGGGCGGTGTTGCAACTTCCGCACTGGAGATGAGCCAGAACTCCGAGAGACTGTCATGGACATTCGAGGAAGTGGATTCCAAGTTGAAAGGAATCATGGTCAATATCTTCCACAGCTTAGACGAGGCTTCCAAGAAATACGGTCTGGAAGGCAACTATGTAGCCGGCGCAAACATCGCAGGTTTCCTGAAGGTTGCAGAGGCCATGAAGGCGCAGGGTATCGTGTAAAAAATAATAAGCACAAAGCGCAGAACACCCCACATGTATTTAGTGTGGGGTGTTTTTGTTAAATAATAATTCACGCGGAAATGATTGAAACCTTGGTGCATTTATGTTATAAATATGAGTGTCAAGCGGAAGAGTCTTGTTTAGGAAAGGCTGAAGGAATGAATATCAAAGTACAATGTTGTGGCGTAGTTTTGCTTGCATTACTTGCCATGATATATGGACGTCAGAGAAAATTGAAGTTAACTGCCAGCAGAGTGTTCCTGGGGTGCTTTTATGTTTCCATGTGCAGTTTGGCTATGGATATTTTATCCCTTGCCGCGATTGCGTACAGAGAGAAGCTTCCCTTGTCTTTGGTAGAATTTATTTGTAAGACCTATATCATACTCCTTGTTTTGGTCATATTGTTTGCCGTGGTCTATGTTGCCACCAGTGTCTCCTTCCATTTGCCTGATTATAAAAATAATGTAGTCGCATATATAGTTTTTTTTATAGTAGATGTCATATTGATTTATGTGCTTCCGATCTCCATCCATGAAAAAGCGGAGGAGAACCTTGCATGGACGGACGGCTCGAGTACTTATGTAGCATATTTCGGAGCGTTGGTTTTGATTGTGATCAATCTGGTGCAGTTGTTTCTGTATAAGAAGTATATTTATGAAAGACAGCGCAGGACAGTGCTGATCTG
>JAFLTD010000238.1 GCA_022510625.1 Lachnospiraceae bacterium | reverse complement strand
GAACCGTGCGCGTCTGCCAATTCCGCCATTCCTGCGAACAAATGATATTCTATCTGTTTTTCAGGTCAATGTCAAGTCTATTTTGGAATCTTATGAAAAATCAGACCTGCCCGATGTGTTTATCCATATGGATAATGTGTGCAACAACCCACTCCGTCATGGCTGCCACATTCTCTTCAAGCTCTTTCTGTCTGCCCACATCGAACTCTTCCAGATTCATCAGATCCAGTCTGGCAATGAACACATCATGCGCAAGCTGCTGCATTTCCAGTTCTTCATACTGAATACTCTCCATGTAGTCTTCTTCATTCTTAAAATGAACCCGAATATAGTTTCTGAAATATTTCGCTAAGTTAAGAATCTTGTCAAACTTGTCATCACTGTCGTCGGTTGAAATCATATAATGAAGTTCATCAAGAATCTTAATCAACTCCTTATGCTCCTCGTCAATGGCTTCGATGCCGGTCAGATACTCATCTTTAAAGGCCAAATTGCCTCTCTGCTTCCACTCTTCCACCGACATCAGTTTGCCGATCAACAGATCCGATCCCAAAATATGTCTGTAAAGCCATTTCACCAGAAAAGACAGAATATCTTCAATAAAAGCCTGCTGGTCGCCCTCTGCGGACCTGAGATCCACCGCATTGACCTTCTCGCAGAACTGTGTGTGCTGTTCTATCTGCAGCTCCAGCTCCGGATGCCCGATCTTGATCATGTACTCTTCTTCATGGCGAAAATGCTCCGCAGCGTAATCTCTCAGGCGTTCCACCACATCACAGATCTCGAAATATTTGTCAGCATTCCACCTGTCATGCAGTAAATCCTGTACCTCTCCGACCAATCGGAATAATTCTCTATGCTCATCATCAATCTGCTCAACACCGATTAAACAATTGTCCGTAAACTTATAGTTCATCCTATACCTCCTTTTTCTAAGTATCTATATAGTATCATAAAACTTCTCAATGTACCTGACCGAATTTCTTATCCATATGTAAGATATGATTGACAAGCCACTCCGTCAAAAAAGCCATCAATTCTTCAAGTACTTCTTCCTGATGAGCATCAATCTCATTCAAATCGATTTCATCCAGTCTGGCGACAAACATTTCGTGAGCCACTCTCTGTGCTTCCAGCCCTTCATATTGAATGCTTGTCAAATATTCTTCTTCATCCTTAAAATGAAACTTTGTGTAAGTCCTAAGTTCCTCCACCAAGCTGATGATCTCATCATATTTATCCGCCAAGATCTCATTGGCAATCGTATCGCGCACCTGTCCTATAATGCGGAACAGCTCTTTATGCTCTTCATCAACCATTTCAACACCTGTCAGATATTCGTCCGTGAAATCATAGCTGATCTGCTTCCACTCATCTACCGACTTCATCTTGCCGATCATCAAATCGGAACCGATGATATGTCTGTAAAGCCATCTTACGAGATAGGTCAACAACTCGTCAAGGAACTCCTGTTGATCATGTCCGCCGACTACAGCATCCATCGCATCCATTTTAGCGCAGAATTCCATATGTTGTTTCCTCTGCAGTTCCAACTCAGGATGATTGATTGACTCCATATATTCCTCTTCATGGCGAAAATGCTCTTCCGCATACTCTTCCAAGCGTCCCAGCATCTCACATATCTTATCATACTTATCATCCAGAATCTCGTTATCCAGCAGTTCTCTGGTTTCCCCAACTATCCGAAACAACTCCCGATGCTCATCGTCAATCTGCTCAACGCCAATCAAACAATCATCCGTGAAATAATACATCTTATTCCTCCTACATTCACACTATGTACTCGGTCATAATTCTAATTATGGAATAGTATAACATAGATTTTCCCGCCACGAAACATTTTTTGCAAAACATCTTGACTTTTAATGGCCTCGATAGTAAGATATTACTTGCGTTGTAAACATATGCGGAAGTGTCGGAACTGGCAGACGAGCAAGACTAAGGATCTTGTGATGGTTACATCGTGTGGGTTCAAGTCCCATCTTCCGCAGTAGATGTGATTGCGATAAATATGGCAGAAACGCC
>JAFLTD010000237.1 GCA_022510625.1 Lachnospiraceae bacterium | reverse complement strand
ATTCATATAATCTAATATATAATAAATTAGGCAGGAAAGCGCGGCTGCCTCCACCCGGTAGTTTGACAACCTAAACTCCACTAAATTTTTTAAAAAGCCTATACAGGCCCAATTTTTTTGTCAAATTTATATTTTATACTTCCACGTTACTACCACGTTGTGTTATAATATACGTGGAGGTGATCTTATGCGTTTAGGCTGGTCCACAAGTAAAAACTCGATTTCCTACTATGCCCAGAAGACTGTCTATGTTGATGGAAAAAACAAGTCTCTTGTCGTCCGCCGTTTCGGTTCCGAAAAATACATCTGTGAAACCTACGGTGTAACCGATGCAAAGGCATGGGCAAAGGAGCAGGTCCGCTTGATGAACGAGGCGGAAAAAGAAGACTCTGCAAAGTTCAATATTGAACTCTGCGCCGGTACAGACCTTGTTATGGATGAGCAGAGACGTTTTAATGGCGGATATCTTTTCCTTCAGGATGTTTATTATGAACTCGGTCTACACAAGATATGCCGGACGATATCCGGCAGGCATCTTTTTGAGTATGACTTAAACGATATACTCTCGCGCCTTATCTACACGAGGATCCTCTACCCTTCATCCAAAAGGAGCAGCTTTGAAGAATCCAAACGCTTCATAGAGCAGCCATCCTTTGAACTGCATGACATTTACAGGGCATTATCCGTACTTGCAGGGGAATCGGATTACATCCAGAGCCGCCTCTTTAAGAACAGCGCTGCCATTCAAAAACGAAATACGCAGGTGATCTACTATGACTGCACGAACTTTTATTTTGAGATCGATGCTGCCGAGGATGATAAGCAGTTTGGAAAGAGCAAAGAGAACCGCCCTCTTCCGATCGTAGGGATGGGATTGTTCATGGACATGGACGGCATCCCCATATCCTTTTCCATTTATCCCGGAAACAGGAACGAACAGACAACCATGATCCCTTTGGAAGAGAAGATGCTCTCCAAGTTTGATATGTCAAAGTTTATTGTCTGTACAGATGCGGGATTGTCGTCCGCGACAAACCGCGTATTCAATTCCTATGACGGCGAAGACGGTATGCGCGGCTACATAACAACACAGCCAATAAAAACCCTCAAAGAGTTCCTCCAGAAATGGTGCCTGTCAGATGATGGATGGTTTCTTGACGGGGATGGATCAGGGAAAAAATACAAAATTTCCGAGCTGGATGACGAGCATGATAAGGATAAGATTTTTTATAAAACCAGATGGATCAAGGAAGATGGCATTGTGCACACAAAAAATGGCGACAAAAAGAAGATCATCGAGCAGAAGCTCATTGTTTCATACTCTATAAAGTACCGGAACTTCCTGCGTCATGTACGGGAAGGACAGATAGAACGTGCGAAAAAGCTGGTGGAATCCGGTTGTACTTGTGCCGGAAAGAAAAAACAGAACGATCCAAAGAGGTTCATAAAAACTAACCATGCCACAAAAGACGGAGAAGTGGCAGAGTTATCTGCCAGCTACATAGATTATTCCATCATTGAAAGCGAAGAGAAATACGATGGTTTTTATGCTGTATGCACCAATCTTGATGACAGCGTCGCAAGCATTGTAAAAGCAAACAAACGCCGCTGGGAAATCGAGGAATGTTTTAGGATCATGAAAACCGACTTTGAAGCCCGTCCTGTATATTTAAACCGTCAGGACCGGATTCTTGCACACTTTATAACCTGTTTCATTTCGCTTATCGTATATCGGTATCTTGAAAAGAAACTTGATACCAAATACACCATAGATCAGATACTATCTACTTTACAGGAAATGGACTTTATGAAATATGAGGGTAAGGGATATCAACCGACATATACAAGAAGTGAATTGACGGATGCTCTGCATGAGGCGTTTGGTTTTTATACATCCAAACAGATCATACCCATTTCCAAGATGAGAAATATTTGCTCCCAGACGAAAAAATAGATAGCGTAACGTGCATTCATAAAATGAACAGAAGTCCCAAAACCCTCTACCACAGTGGGCTCTGGGACTTTTTTCCTCAAAACACTGTCAAAAACAGGA
>JAFLTD010000236.1 GCA_022510625.1 Lachnospiraceae bacterium | reverse complement strand
TGTTGATTGTCATAGTGATTCCTCCTATAGCAATAATCAACTATACTTCGGAGCCGGGATCGCTTGGACAAAGCAAGTCGATCAAGTCCCTTAGTTCTTGTGCTTCATCTGTTGAAAGCTTTTGATCCCCCACAAAGGATGCGATGAAATTTCGTAATGAATTGTCGTATTCCTCCTCTATCAACTTCGTTGACTGATTATGCAGGAAATCGTCTTTTGTGCAAACTGCGTGATAAGTATAGGGCCTTCGCCGCGAGTCTGTTCTGATAAGTCCCGCCTTTTGTAAACTGTTGATGTATGTGCTGAGCGTCTGCTTTTTCCAAACCTTATCAAACTTTTCACCCATACGGTCTAACAAATTCTTGAAGGTCAGCCCATTTTCGCTGCTCCAAAGACATTCCATGATGGCCTTTTCAGCATTTGTCAGTTTAAGATTTGCGTCCATGTTATTCGCCCCCTTTTGTATTCATAAAAGTATGGTTACATCTTTCTGAATCGTTTTGATATACACAAGTACCTCGCTCTAAAAATCCGCAGACTTCGCACCTCTTGCCCTGATAATAAGTCATGGTGCAGCCGCTCTCAGAGGTTTTGATATGTTCAACGATTGTACCGGAAACAAGTTCATGAACACAGCTTTGATTTCCCTGCTCCAGATTTACCTCATGCACGGTTCCATTTGCGTCTGCGAAATAACAGGCAAATGGTAGGGGATAAATAAATTCATCTGTGGAAGAAGTATTAGGATCGAGGATTGTAAGATGGTTGTTTGAATCCTGTTTCGTGTTCTCTGGAACAGTATTGGGAAGTTGACCAAAATCATCTGTGGACGCAGCATCAGTGTCAATAATCGTGAAGTTGTCGTTTAAGTCTTGTTCGGTATTTGCTTGTGTAGCCTCAGAAGTAATTTGGTCATAACCTTCTGTAGACGAAACATCGGGATTGAGAATTGTAAGGTGATTGTTTGAATCCTGTTCCGGGTCTGTTTGCGCAGTATTTGGAGGCTGAACAAAGTCGTCTATGAATGAAGTATCTGGATCGAAAACGGAGAGAGTGTTATTCTTATTTAAGGCCGGGTCTGTTTGAATAGGATATGGGGCATAGGCCAGTGCGCCAATCGCACCCGTCAAAACCACTGCGACGCAGGAGAAAACCGCAAGCAGTTTCAATTTTGAAGTGTCAATTATCTCCAACTCAAGAATTCGGCGTTTGAGTTCCGAGTTATTTTTATCGACAAAGGCTGATAAAAACCCGCTTTGTGATTCACCTCGAAGCGATACGGTCATTGAAACCAGCGCATTATAATACTGTTTTCTTTGAGATTTTTGGATTGTTTCAAGCACCTCATGGTCGCAGCATATCTCGCTGACTACGATCAGTTCTTTTCTGCACCAATGGCAAAATGGATTGTACCAATGGACGCACACCGTTATCAGGCTTAGAAGGCGATAAACCATATCGTGCTTTTTGATATGCGACAACTCATGTCTAATATAGATTGAAATTGTTTCGTCATCCTCGTCCAGAAGCTGAGTCGGGAGGATGATAACGGGCTTCAACACGCCAATGACAAACGGAGTTCTGGCTTTTTGGGAGGCCATAAACTTTACATTCTGTCGGAGATTGATCGCAGCCAAATCATTTTGAAATCTATCCTGCGGCAGATCATATCCGAATTGCAAGCACATCCGCTTTTCCTTTATGTAACGGTATGTTTGAAAACAGATCAGCAGAAAAGAGACAATCCCAAAGCATACGGATATAGATAGCAGAGCGATAAAGTAGGGTGAAGCTAATATCGAATTTGTACTGACGACAATGCTATCTGCAAAATTGTCAAAGGAAATCAAAATATTTGTGTTGTTGCTGTTGCTCTCAGCAAAAGTCTTTACAGCGCATCGAATCCAATTCAGCAGTAAAGGTATCGGTATCAGATAAAATGCCAAAGCAACTTTTAGAAAAATGTATCTCCATGTGGGGCGGAAGTATTTGCGCGCAAAAGGATAGATTATCTTGTAGAGCAGGAACACAAGTGTTCCGCTCAGTGACATTACAAAAATTGGATTTTCCATTACTGTGTACCAT
>JAFLTD010000235.1 GCA_022510625.1 Lachnospiraceae bacterium | reverse complement strand
CCGTTCCTTTGACTGTCGCTTGTCTGCTTTTACACAACTTTTTCTGCCGGGCCCGATTTATAATATATCTTGATTTCGCGCTCTTTTTGGCCGTCTACAATACGCTGCTCGCCAACTTCGATTTTATCTATCAAGCGTAGCAGCATTTCCCGGTCAAGAGAATCAATGTTGCGATACTGGCGTATGAGGTCAATCCATTCCTGTACATCGTTTTGTGCGGTTTGATTTTCCTCCATGCGCTGTTTTAACGTCCGTAGCTGCTCGGCCTTTTCTGCCCGCTCTGATTGGTATTTGTTCATCAACTCAATACAGAGGTCTTCGGGGATTTTACCCAGCACTTTATCCTCATAAGTGCTCTGCACCAATCGCTCTAAATCTGTCAACCTTTTAGATAAGGCTTTGGCGGTCTTTGTATCGGCGGCAATGTCTTGTGCGCTTTGAGCCTGCATATGCTCCGTGAGGGCTTTTAATACTGCCGATTCATCAACGGCAACCGCTTTTGCCTTGGCTTGGATATTGTCCAAAACGACTTTTGACAACGGGGCAAGATATATAGTGTGAGTAGAACAGGCGATATGACCGCTGCGGGAATAATTGCCGCACATATAGCTTTCATAAACGGCAACATTTCCATTTTTACGCGTGTGTCTCTCGGTTTGGTGCCGCATGGCAAAACCGCAATCCATACAGTAGAGCATACCGCCAAATAAGCTAACTTGATTCGTACTGTTATAGCGGGGGTGGGAGTTCATTTTGTCGATTTGCTGGCATAGGTCCCAAGTGTCCATGTCAATGATAGGCTCATGGGTATTTTCTACACGAATCCATTCTTCTTTTGGCTTGTCGATATTTCTATGGTCCTTGTATGATACTGTCCCGCGCTTGTTCTGGACGGTATGACCGATATATGCCTCATTTCGTAGCAAAACCCGTATCGTTACATCATTCCACATCCCGTTTTGGCGGTGGGGATTGGGTGTACCCTTTGCCTGATAGTAGTAATCTCTGGGGGGCATGGTCCCTTCTTCATTAAGCATTTGGGCAATTGTACGGCAACCCAGACCTTGACAGCGGAGCGCGAAAATACGGCGGACAACAGCGGCGGCGGGCGGGTCCACAAGAAATCTGTGGTGGTCCTGGGGGTCCTTGATGTAGCCATATGGAGCATAACAGCCAATGTATTTTCCTGTGCGGAATGTGGACCTTTTGACCGCTTTAATTTTGTTGCTGGTATCACGGGCGTAAAAATCGTTCATCACATTTTTGAAAATCATAATCATTTCATTGTCTTTGCGAATCGTATCTACGCCGTCATTTAGAGCGATAAAGCGGCAACCGAGGGAAGGGAAAATAACGTCAATATACTTACCTGTCTCAATGTAATCGCGCCCAAAACGGCTTAAATCCTTAACAACAATTAAATTGATTTTCCCGGCCCGAACATCGGCAATCATCTGATTTAGTCCCGGACGGTCAAAAGTCGTTCCGCTTACTCCATCATCAATATAAGTGGAAACTAAATCCCATCCTTGCTCTTGGACATAGCGGGTGAGCATTTCCTTTTGAGAAGCGATTTGTCAAGGGGCAATTCACCGTAAAGCGACCTAGCCAACCGAGTCACAACAGTTGGCTAGGTTTTTTAAAATATACCGCAATACTTTCAAGAAGCACATAAAGTTATTGCTACTTTGGTATGAACGGCCAAACAACAGAGGATATCATACTATACATTTGTCGCAAAACCCTAACACAGCAATGGTGTCAAAATTTTTCATTCCATATAGGACACCTTCCCCTGTCAGTTTGCCATAACTCTCTTTCATTGCCCACATCTTGGTGAACAGCTTTTCCTGATCTGTACTTTCCTTCAATTCTGCCAATTCTCGCTCACAGCACACATGTCTGGCTACATCCCAGGAAAAGGGTCGTACATCCTGTATATCCACCCCAACAGGGCAATCCGCAACAGCGACAGCGCATCCAACATCACAATGACTGATATTGAAATGCACATGGGGATATTCCAAAAGATACGGCTTTCCATACTCTCCAAATGCAAGTTCAAAAGAAGTGATGCCAAAGCACTCTCGCAGGCCATATAGGAGCATCAAAT
>JAFLTD010000234.1 GCA_022510625.1 Lachnospiraceae bacterium | reverse complement strand
AAACAAAATGTGTAACAACAGTGGTAATTGTTCCATACACTACCTATCTCTTCCAAAAGATTGCGGCATCTTCCGTCGGTTTCTCATAAAACCCCGGGCGTATCCCTTCCGATACAAATCCCAGCTTCTCGTATACGTGAATTGCCGCGGCATTGCTGACCCTGACTTCCAGCGTATAAGCCGTAAGTCCCGCACGGCTTCCCTCTTCCATCAAATGTTTGAGCATCGCTGTGCCGATACCTTGATTCCTCGCCTCCGGCGCAACCACCACATTGGTTATATTGCCCTCGCCCGCGATCATCAGCACACCACATCCGCCAAGCAGCTGTCCGTCTCTCTCAGCTACATAGTAACTGGCATCTTCCCTGTCAATCATCTCCAGAAAAGAATCCGCTGACCAGGGCATGGAAAAGGTCTCCTGTTCCAGCTTACTGATAAAGGGTACATCTGCCGGTGTCATTCTTCTGTACGTGATCTTTTGTAACTCCTGCGCGCGCTCCCGCTCCGCCTGGGACATACGCAAATATTCGGGAACATGCTCTGCACCGCTTACAAATCTGCCCTGTGCATAGTATACACTTCCGAGTGCGGCGATACAAGCGGCGGATTGTCTGTTGCGATGTGCAGGTGCAAGCGTGTAGGGCACTTGCATCACTTCCGCCATTCGCTCCTTAAATACCGGAATGCCATCACCGACAAAAATTACTTTTCTCCCGATGCGGTTTAGTTCTTGTGCAATCTCGTCAAAGGCGGAGGCGCACTGTTCTTTTATGACACTCATGTCATATCCGTTTTCCTCGTAGACAAATTCGTAAATACCGGTATATACCTGACTCCTTCTGGCATCCATGATCGGACATACCACCGCATCGGTTCCGTACATCTGATAGGCGAGCCCTTCGAGCGTGGGCACCTCGACAATCGGCTTCTCCATGGCAAAAGCAAGTCCTTTGGCCGTAGCCGACCCAATCCGCAGTCCGGTAAAGGAACCGGGTCCCGCAGCCACCGCAATGGCATCTACCGTGGACAGATCCAGTTCCACCATATCCCTGATCTCCTCCAACATGGGAAGCAGCGTCTGGGAATGGGTCTTTTTATATTGTATGGTATACTCTGCGATTAAATTATCATCTTCTGCAAGCGCCACGGACGCCACCAGTCCGGAACTGTCCAGTGCCAATATCTTCATAATTACCATTCCCTTCAAACACAGTCAAAAATATATTCCACATCGCCATACTTTCGTCTGCGTCGATTAAGTGCCATAACATAATACTCTAATACTCTTCTATCGTAATCCTGCGAAAATCAAATCCCTTGCTTAAATCCTTTTCGATTGTGATCTGCTTGTGCCCGGGCGGCAGTATCTCTTCAATCAGGTTCGCCCACTCAATCAGGCAGACACCGTCTCCATAGAAATAATCCTCGTATCCGACCTCGTCCATCTCTTCCGCATCGCCGATGCGATACACATCGAAATGGTAAAAAGGAAGCCTGCCCTCCTCGTATATCTGCATAATCGTAAATGTAGGGCTGCTCACCGGCCCCTCAATGCCGAGGCCCGCCGCCACGCCCTGCGTCAGGACGGTCTTGCCCACGCCCAGATCGCCGATCAACGTATATACTTCTCCTGCCTTCGCCTGCTGCCCGATCCGTCTGCCGAGCACAAAGGTTTCCTCAGGGCTGTTTGTCTCTATGGTTTCCATACCGCCTCCATGTCAAAGTGACTTTCTTATCCGGTTATGATTAATGTTTAGGTTCATTGTTGTCCTTCTATTAACGTGTATGGGTTTACAATTCGTATGCTAACCCCTGATCTTCACTTTACCGGGCGGCATATGGGTGGAAATGATCTCAATCACCTTATATTTCTTGTCCCCAAGGTCCTTCTTCGGAAAAATGCATGCGTTGGTTTTCGTCGTGTATACGATAATACTGTTGGTGGTTGAAACCGCCTTGACCATGCCGTCCCATCCCATCTGCTCCGTGGTATCATCCTGTGACACCTCGATCCCCTCGTCGGTCAGGCGGTAATGAAGCGGCTTCTTGAACGCCGGTGTGTTAAGCGCCTGCTGTCTGGATCTGATAAAAAGTGTCCACGGCAGATACAGCAG
>JAFLTD010000233.1 GCA_022510625.1 Lachnospiraceae bacterium | reverse complement strand
AACATCCAGTATTCATTTTAATCTATATACACAAAAAAATCTACCTCTAATCATGTTTTTTTTGTGTATTTTTTTGGATAAATATGAAATTTTACCTTTTATGGGCATTAGACATTTTCCACAAAACAAAAAGAGAACGGCTCCGCCGTACATTGCGAAAAAACTCGCCAACCGCGCAAAGATATGGTATACTGAATTTAGATTTCAGGAAGGAGGGGATGAGAATGGATATTGCAGGATTATCTATGGCAATGTCGATGGTGAACACGCAGAATGCATATGGCGTGGCCATGCTGAGTAAGTCTCTCGATCAATTTTCCTCCACTGGCGGAGAGATCGTGGAGATGCTGGACGCCGCAGCTATGGAGTTATCTGTGAATCCTCACATCGGAGGCAACATTGATATCTCAATCTAAGAATCTAAAAAATCTCAACCCGATAAGGTTGAGATTTTTTATTTTTAGTCAACAGCCCGAATCGCCCGTTCCGTAATCTGAATCTTTCCTTCTTTCAATAAACGTCCCACAGCACGTTTGAATTCGTTCTTGCTCATCTGCGTCTCTCTCTTGATCACTTCCGGAGAGGCCTTGTCCGTAAACGGGAGAACACCGTCGAAACTGTAAATGATATCCATGACTCTCTGTGCATCCGCATCGATTTGCAGGTAAGCTTTCTCACGAATGCTCAGATTCAATTTCCCGTCCTCCTTTACGGCCGTGACACGCGCCTGTATCACATCTCCGATCTGCACGTTTCCATACAATTCTTTCTTAGGTATCAGTCCGGAATATTTATCATCCACCGCAACGAATGCCCCGAAATTATTGCTGATCTCATAGACCGTTCCGCTGACCCTGTCCTCCGCCTTGTAGGGGCTGTCCACAGACAAATACGGATACACATTCATGGTGGCACACAGTCTGTCACTCTTATCGATATAGAGTGCCACGAGGCATTCTTCCCCTTCCACCACTCTTCTCGTCTGTTCTTTATATGGCAGCAACAGATCTTTTTCCAATCCCCAGTCCAGAAAAGCACCTACCTTGCCCACCTGCGCAACCCGCACTCTCGCCACGCTGTGCAAGGTCAGTTTCGGGGTATGAGTCGTCGCGATCAGACGGTCTTTGGAGTCACGGTAGACAAATACTTCAATCTCGTCACCCGTCTGTGCATGCTCCGGCACCTGTTTCTTCGGGAGCAGAACCTTAACTTCCCCTCTCGCTTCATCGCTCAAGTACACACCGAACTCCACTGTTTTGATAATCTGCAAAGTCTGCATTTCCCCTAAACTGATCATATGGCACCTCCGATCATCTCTATGATGCTGTAGGGTTTACCGTCTTCTTTATTTAACGATACGGTATAACCCCCGTGGTCTTCACTTACTGCCACAACGGGACATACAACATCTCCCAGTTTTGCCTGACACTTATACTCAACTCTCAGCTGCTTAATGCCAAAATTCTTCGGAATGTAATCCATCGCCATACGCACATGCTGTCCGTTGTTCACATGATTGTTCGTGTCAAGATGATGCTGTTTGACCGTAAAAGGTTCGACAGCCTCACCTCCGTCCGGCATGGCAATCTTGCGCGGTGCGTACTCCATCGGATATCTTTCCTCCAGCGCATATCCGTTCAGTATCCGCTCGTTGGGCTTAGCCGGAATCATCTTCTGAGTATCCATCAAACTCCAGATAGAATTGGCGTAGGCAAGTACTTCACCCTCCTTCGTCTTCATCTCGAAGTTACGATACCCCACAAAACCTTTGAACTCGTAAGGCGCAGTCCCGATCACAATATTCTCACACAGATGCGGATACCTGTTGACACAGATCTGCCACGACGACAGCATCCACACTCTATGTACTTCATTCAAATAATCCACACCAAGCCCGACATCTTCCGAATGAAATGTGGAACAGTCCTGAAAATAATCGATCAGTGCCTCCATCGTCAGATTGCCGTCCACACCCACTTCACTGTATCGCACTCTGCTGTCAAACGTATACATACTCTCATCCTCTTTCAAAAAAGACTCAGTTGATTTCTCAACTGAGTCTTACCAGCTGGGCTACAAGGATTCGAACCTTGAAATGACGGAGTCAGAGTCCGTTGCCTT
>JAFLTD010000232.1 GCA_022510625.1 Lachnospiraceae bacterium | reverse complement strand
ACGGGGTGCAGCACGACTACACCCGCAAACAGGGGCTTGTCTGGCAGCAAATATTTCTGCCCGAACACGCCCCGCAGGAGTGGCAAGATCGAAGCATTTTGTGGAACGCCGTAGAGGAAAATGAGAAAACAAAAGACAGCCGCCTTGCCCGTGAATTTGTGGTTGCCCTGCCCGTCGAGCTTGACAAAGAGCAATGGATTTCTCTGCTTACGGATTTTATCCAAGAACAGTTTGTATCTGACGGAATGTGCGCCGACATTTGCATCCACGATATAGACAGACATAACCCTCATGCCCATATTATGCTGACGGTACGCCCGCTGGATGAACATGGCAAGTGGCAGTACAAGACCGAGAAAGAATATCTGTGCGTCCGAAATGGAGAGGAACGGGGTTTTACTTTCGCTGAATTTAAGGCGGCACAGGCTGACGGTTGGGAAAAACAATATCAATACAAGGTCGGGAAAAAGAAGGTGTATATGCCACCCTCCGAAGCAAAACAGTATGGTTATGAGCGGGTATCCAAATATCCGAAAAGCACGAAATACGGCAGACAAAATCCCATCTCCGCACGGTGGAACAGCGACGAGCAGCTTGTCCTTTGGCGGGAAGCGTGGGCGGATACCGTCAACCGAAGTTTGGAACGCAGCGGTATGGAGGAACGCATAGACCACCGCAGCCACGCCGCACGGGGACTGGATGAGCAGCCCACCATCCACGAGGGCGTGATTGCACAGGCTTTGGAGCGCAAAGGAATCATATCTGATCGGTGTGCGCTTAACCGCCAGATCAAAGCGGACAATGCGCTGTTGCGGGAGTTGAAAGCACAGGTCAAGAAGCTGGTGCAAGCGGTCAAGAATACGATCCCCACACTTGCCGAAGCGATGGAATCCCTGCGGGAGAAAATGATCGTTTTCCGCTATCAGGTGCGGCACATTCTCAGCGGCAAGGAACACATTAAGAAGAATCTGAAAATATTGCAGCCGGAGCTTACACGGTATATCCGCATAGCGGAGCAGATAAAAGAAAAGAGCAAGGAACGCAAAACGCTCCTTGCCGAAAGGAAAGCGACGCCGATGATACAGATACCAAAGCACCGGGAGCTTTCCCGCCGTATTGCGGAACTGACCGAAGAATTGGAAGAGCTTCGCTCTGAAAAGGCGCTGCTTCTGCAGTCGCTCCAGTACGCCGAGGACACAGGCTTTGATGTGATCCGCAAGGATATTTCCACGATGGAAACCGGACTAAAACGCTTGGAGCAGCAGGAGCAGAAATACACCGCCGAACTGGACAATGCCCTCAAAGAATACGCCGAACTGCAAGAGCAGGCAGCGGAGTTTGATCCCGATGAATTGATGAGTGAACGCCTTGCCATCCGTCCCGACAAAGAACGCTCTGCGGCCTCCCGTGTGCAGTCTGCCTATGGCGACAGATACCAGCCGTTTATGATGTATGACAGCGAGCAGGATGTATCTGAAATGCTCGGCGAGGAAACGGAAACCCGGTCTATACGGGAACGCTTGCGCCGGAAACAGCAGCCGCAGACACAGCGGCAGAAGAAACCCAAACACCACGAACAGGAGCGGCGATTGTAGCGGGAGTGCATTTTACGATGCGCTCCCGCTAAAGTCATTTTTGCGGGAATAGCAGTGGAAAAGTTCACAGATTGGTGCTATAATTATTTTGGATTTTTATATTCAGGAACAAGGAGGGCGATTGAGTGGATAAAGAATTGTTGAATGAAATCAATGCTGCCTATTATCGACTGGAAATGAAACAGGCAGAAATAGCCCACGCTTTGTTCCATAGAATATTTGAACTTGAATCCGGTTGGTATAACGGACACTACCACAAAAACGATTCTGGGGAATGGCAGAGAGAATCCTACCCCATCCCGGTAATCAGCGTGAATGGCTTTTGTGATATTGAAATCCAATTCGATAAAATTACAATATCCACAAAACAGAAACGGGAAGCTGCATTGGCATATTCGTATGAGAAGTTTTCTGAATATGAATTTGAGGTCTACGGCGTGGAGAATTACCTTGCGGACTTCTATCACAAGGGGCAGACAATACAGGAAATGAAAGAAAATATCTGCGCTTGTGATGAAGCTGAAATAGGATTTTCATTTGTTTTTCCGTTTGACATAGAGGGAAAACA
>JAFLTD010000231.1 GCA_022510625.1 Lachnospiraceae bacterium | reverse complement strand
GCGGTATCATCCAGTATTCCGAAAGAATCAGAATTGTCATTTGCTTTCTGTGCGGATGATTGTTCATCCAGCTTTCGCTGCTCTCGCCGCTGGAGCCAATACTCTTTTTCCGTGACACGGTTCTTGCTTCCGTTCAGAAGATCAATCTGATGCAGACCGTGATGGTGACACATCTCCATCACTTCCGCACGCAAATATCGGAAACAGGATGCAGTGCAGCGATGCTTCATGCCCGCTTTCGTGTCACAGGCCCGATCCATGTACGGCATGAGCGGCACGTCCTCGATGCGCAAACTGTTGATAACGATATGCGTGTGAATGTTGCCGCTGTGATTATGACCGTCCGGATGCGTGACGATCATCGCCTGATGCCCGGGGAAATGCTTCTTGCAAAACTCCACTCCGAGCGCTTGCGCCTGATCTATCGTCAGCCCATGATCCTCTGCATCCCGAGGGTCAAAGCTTAGAATGTAGTGATGACTTTTCACATCGCCGCGCTGGTTGTTCTTCTCGTATTGCAGATTCGCTTTCATGCAGGCAATGGCAAAATCATCCTCTCCGCAGAGTAGAGTGTCCATCCGATATTCTTCTCGCGGAATCAGATGCCCGTGTTTGTCCCGGACTTCTTTGCCAGAGAACTCGTCATGCTCAAAAGTCAGATACCTTTCGGCTGCTCCATAGTCCGCGTTCTTAGAGCTTATGTGTTTCAGTGTTGCCAATCGCCGCACCCGCTTTCTTCAAAATCTCATACTTCCATTCGCTTAATTCGCCCAGAGCTTTTTTCAAATCTTCTTGCAAATACGGATCGTTGCATCCGAGAAAGTGCATGTTATGAGCAATCTGATTGATGTTATTCCCGATGCGTTTTCCTTCCGTGATCAGATCGTTCAGCAGCGTCAGCACCTCATTGTTGACAGGGCTCACCCGGATCACAGGCCGGACGACAGAGCCGCTTAACGCGCTTCGGATCATCGCGGACTGCGTCATCTGGAATGCTTTGCACCTTCTGGTGAAATCGTCATACTCGTCATCGGTCATGCGTACCTTTACCGTATGGGTACGGTAATTCTTTTCAGTGGATTCTGCCATAGTCGTTTCCTCCTCGTCGTTGTTCGTCGTTCCTTCGTTCTTTGCTCCCTGCAAGGAGCACGCTGCCGCTCCGGCAGCGCGGCAGGGTTTGGGGAAGGCACTCCCCAACAAGGATCGGACCGAGGGGCAAAATCAGCGAAAAGCTGATTTTGGGCCACAGGTCGATACTTGCTCTTAACACGTCACACTACCCGAACCACGCTTTTTTCCCGCGCATCGCACATCGCCTCCGTTTCTCTGCGTCGTAGGGCATCCGTTTCGGCACGCCAAAAAGCAGCTACCGTTTTTACGATAGCTGCTTAAAATGAGCATGCCAGAATGTTGCCCCTCTACTTACAAGTGACATGAGAATGCTAAAATTGTTCCAACGAATGAAAATATTTTTTCTTCTTTTGCGAGAAATTTTTATCATGATGATCATGACGATCTGGCGGCGAGAGAAAAGGAGTTTGGGCGCAAGCCCAAACTCCCGGTACTCGTTTCCGATCAGAACGTCTCACGATACGCATCGTATTCTTTTCGTGTGTATTCCTGATACAGTTCTCCGATTCTTTGCAGTCGTTTCACCACAGCGCTGTGGGTGGAATACCCTACGGCAGCTGCGATTTCTTCCGCGGTTTGTCCGTTCATTTTCATCTGCAGGATTTTCTGATCCCTCTCTTGCAGGGTCGAAGCAAAATCATTGAGGCGCAGTCGTTGAAGCAATTCTCCTTCAAATTCTGCATGTGGTATTTCGATTTTCTGTGGGGCATCGTCTTCCTGTTCTTTCATTTCGTCCGTGGAAAGAGATGCTCCGACTTTCGTTCTGCTGTGCGTCCACTGCCTGAGAAAATCGCTCTTGGTTCTGCTGTTAAATGTGGAAAAATCCTCGGGCACCCGGTTTTGCCATGCTTCATCTATGACTGGCTGCCAGTTCTGTTCCTTCACGATCTGCGGTATCAACGTGCCGATCAGTTGACCGTACTGCTGATATTCCAGCCATGGTACTTGCATTCCTCGCGGCATTCTCGCCAGCGACTGAAAGGAGAACAGCGTTCCCGCTTGCAGCTTCCGATGCAGCAGCACCGGGACAGAATAGCACAACGTCCAGATGGG
>JAFLTD010000230.1 GCA_022510625.1 Lachnospiraceae bacterium | reverse complement strand
AAACGTAGGCCTCCGACGCCTTTGATGCAGGTTCGAGTCCTGTCGGGTGCATTTGGGCGGCTCTAAGGAGCTGCCGTGATTCAGACATTAGAAAGGTTGTTGTATTTATGAATACATCCAATAATAATATACATGATTTTATAAAAGCTAAATTGGAAATTGTTAAGAATTGGTTGTTCCGGTATTCCAGGATCATTATGCCCATTGTACTGGTTATTTGTGTAGGTATTACGGTAGCTGTGGCAATCAATGCCAACAAGAGAAAGACGACGGAAGAGGAGACTGTGGAGGCAACTGAGGATGTCAATATTACCGGCACACTGATCGCTGTTCCGGAAGTGCCGCTGAAGCAGGATGAAGTGCCGGAGATCAATGAGTTGTTCAACACTTACTATAACGCTATGGTGGAGGGTGATACCGATACGCTGAGCAGGCTGATGTCCAAGCTGGATGAGACGGCAGTGATCAGGACTCAGGAGACGAGTAAGTTTGTTGAGTCATACCCGGCTCTGGAAGTTTACACGAAGACCGGCCCCAAGGAAAATACCTATATAGCCTACGTATACACGGAAGTCAAGTTTCGTGACTATGAGAAACCGATTCCGGGACTGAGCGTGCACTATGTATGTATGGACGAGAACGGGAATTATTATATCAATGATGACGGGGAAGATGACGCGAGCATACTCAATTATATCCGTGAGATCAATCTTCAGGAGGATGTCATTGATTTAAACAACAAGGTCAATGTTGCCTATAATGATATGCTTGCCGAGGATGAAGGGTTAAGCGAGTTCATTGTTGATTTGAAGATTGAGATTGATAAGAATGTGGGAGAAGCGTTGGCGCGTGCAGGGGGAAGCGAGAATCCGGAACAGAGTGGAGAACCTGAGGATGAAGAGCAGCCTGATGAGACTGTGGATGCAGGTGAGGCGGATGAATCAGAACCCGCCGTTGTAGTTACCAAGGTTAAGGCGACCGATGTTGTAAATATCAGATCATCGGACAGCGAGACGGCAGACAAGCTGGGTAAGGCAGCGATCGGTGATGAGTTTACATTGTTGGAGGAGAGAGGAAACGGCTGGAGCAAGATCAGCTACGAGGGCAGGGACGCCTTCATTAAGAGCGAGTATTTGGAGCCGTCCGAGGTTACACAGGCAGATGAAGGTGATGCGGATACCGGGTCTGACACGCAGGCGGGTGGCAATGATTCCAACGCGACTACCGGAACAGTGACCGTCAAAGAGAATGTCCGTATCCGTGCATCGGCAAGTGAGAACGGCGAGAAGCTGGGAACAGCCTACGTCGGCGAAGAGTTGGAACTGATCATGAAACAGGCTGACGGATGGACTAAGATTAAGTATAACGGTCAGACAGCCTATGTGAAATCGGAATACGTGGAATAGCAGCTGTGCACAGCGGATGTTCGCGAGTGATTAAAGATGTAAATATTGGCAAAGATAAAGAGTATGGGATGCGTCTCATACTCTTTATTTGTGCGCATAAAAGCAAAGAGCAACGCGAATGAGGATGACAAAGTCATCCGAGTCTGCTCATACATAAATAGACAGAAAGGAGATTGCTATGAAACATGACGATGCGAAAATTTTACAGGAGGTACAGCGCAATGCGGAATTGGGAATGACAACAATCGATACGATTCTCGACAAGATCGGAAACGATGAATTCTCATTGCAGCTATCCAAACAGTCGCTTCATTACTCGGAGATCTACAACAAAGCGCTGGATCAGATTTTGAAGCACGAAGGAAATGTCTACCGTGGTAATCAGGTTGCGGATATGATGCTGAAGGGAAGTATCCATGCAAATACGGCACTCAATGTCAGCAAGGGACATCTGGCGGAAATGATGATTCAAAGCAGTCATAGGGGCATCACAAGCATGTGGAAGGTCATGAAGCATAACCAGATGGCGACAAACGAAGCGATAGAGCTGGCTCAGGAGCTGGTAGATTTTGAGCAGGAGAATATTGAGAGACTCCGGGAATATCTGTAGGCCTATTTGTGAATTATGAATAAATATAGGAGATAAACGGCGCAGATTGTATACAAGTATTTAAGAATGCGAGTATCATTGTACAATATGTATAAAAAAACCTTAAAAATTTTTACGCTTTAATAAAGTAAATCGGGTTGTGGATTCTTTGACCACATACTATAATGAAACGTAGACATTATATACAAATTAAAGGAGGACATGCACAATGTCATACGTTGATGAGGTTTA
>JAFLTD010000023.1 GCA_022510625.1 Lachnospiraceae bacterium | reverse complement strand
GGAATCGAACCCCTGTTTCCGCCGTGAGAGGGCGGCGTCTTAACCGCTTGACCAACGAGCCATCTAATCAACACTTGCTTATTCTATTATATTTCTGCTGATAATGCAAGTACTTTTTTAGATTTTTGTGCGAAATATGCGAAAATACATTTAGGACCGGTCTACCACCAGTCATAATTTGTCTCAACCCTGCATAATTTACCGTCTGTCCGAACGTAGTCTGCATAGGTCCCGGAAAAATCTATTCTTAGAAGGATTACTTTTTCTCCTTCTGCTATGGTGATGATATCTTCACTGACTGTTCCGTCCACGTCCACACCTATGCCCTCTACATCTTCTTCCGCCGTAAAGATCTCTCCACAATACCAATAAGAAATATCTTCGTCTCTTGTGCGATACCCCTCGGCATCCACATATCCAAGGCACATATCTCGCGGAATACCGAGCGGATCATATATGTGAAAACCGCTTGTACCCCAACAGCACTCCACTTCCATCTTGATTCTTTGCGGGTCTGTAAGTATCCGGGATGAGCTGAAATCTCCGTCATCCTCACCTACATAGACGGGACCTTCGCTGTCCAATCTGATGATATGGTAGGTATATTCCCAATCAAGGTTCCCTTTTATATATACATAGATATATTTTTGACCGTCATCATTCTGAATATAATATCCGCCGCAATCATGATCATACGACTGATAGGCAGGACAAGATATCTCATAATCTTCTATCTTAAGCACAACCTCAGACAATCTGGCATCTTTAACATAATCATATCCGCCGATATAGCCGCCATCTGCCTTATTTTCGTCGGCATCCGGGGTATCGTACACCAACTCCATCCGTATCACATCCGGCTCGCCGTCGTGGTCCACGTCCGCTATCAGATCATTATACTGCTTGAATCCCACCGCAAACCTTGTTGGAATATGTTTTACTCTCCCCATGGGTAAATCAGGATATTGTTCATAGGAGAGGTATATCGGCTTAGCCTCCTCCGTGTCAGCCCGCAGATAGACCGTCAAGCCTTCGTAACCCACGGTCCACGCTTCCAAGTCAGACGCAGCAGCCTCTTTTCCTGCCTGCCCGGCGACAGCTTCCATCAATGAATCAATGTCTGTCACTACATCTTCAAGTGCCAGTTCTCTCCCGCTCGCCACATCAAATGTACGACTGATATACTCTGCTGCTACACCGTCCGATATCCTTCTTTGAACATAGCTTAATAGCTCTTGATCTGCCCTACGTACACAGAGCCCGGTGTATAGGTTTTCCGTACCATCCGTGTCAGGATCATATTCATACTCCTCCAGACTTGCGCTCAACGCTTCATAGCAGTCACTGCGGATATATGCATAGTCCAAGCGCACATCGCCGTATGGGGCGTTATACAACTGCAAAAGTTCGGCATTCTCGTCTTCAAGCAGTGGATTATACTGTCTATAATAACCGTACAAAAGTTCCAGAGTCTCACTGTCTGTCTCCGACTCGTCATCAGACTGCTCTTCGGTTTCCGTCTCATTATCAATATCATCTGTTATTATATTATCATCCTTCTTGGAATTTCTGTCGCTCCCAAATTTCGCAGGAGCCTGTTCTTCTTCGTCTGCTTCGATTTCCTGCGCGAAATCCACGTCAACATCCTGCGCCGATTGGCAGCCTGTCAGCATAAGCATCATCAGCCCCAACGGCAGTATCTTGTGTAATTTCATCTCTTTCCCACCTCATACAAAAAATGACTGCGCATATTATACATATCTATGATACACGCAGTCAAATCATAGCACAAGCATCAAGCTGTTCAAGTTACAACACTTTACTCAGGAAATCAATCGTCCTCGCCTCTTTCGGATGATCGATCACCTCGTCCGGGGTGCCGTCCTCTATAATGTAGCCACCCTCCATGAAGATAACACGGCTCGCCACTTCACGGGCAAAACCGATCTCATGGGTTACGACCACCATCGTCATGCCCTCCTGCGCCAGCTCTTTCATAACAGCAAGCACCTCACCGACCATCTCGGGATCAAGAGCGCTGGTAGGCTCATCAAAGAGCATAATATCCGGATTCATCTCAAGCGCCCTGGCAATCGCCACACGCTGTTTCTGTCCGCCGGACAGCTGGCTCGGATACGCCTCCGCCTTGTCCGCAAGACCCACACGATTTAGCAGCTGCATAGCTTTATCTTTCGCCGCTTCTTTGGATAAGGTCTTTAGGTGTACCGGTGCAAGAGTCATATTTTTTAATACGTTCAGATGATTAAACAGATTGAAATGCTGGAAGACCATACCGATGTTCTCACGCACTTTATTGATATCCGTGTGCTTGTCGGTCACGTCATGCCCGTCTATGATAATCTGACCGGAAGTCACCGTCTCCAACTGATTCAGGCACCGAAGAAGCGTGGATTTACCGCTGCCCGAAGGACCGATCAACACGACAACTTCGCCTTCGGTCACTTCCAGACTGATGTCTTTAAGCACTTCCAGCGAACCGAAATTCTTCTTCAGATTCCTGACGGAAATTTTGCTATCTGCCACGGTTGATCCTCCTTTCAATCTTCTTGGAAACCTTGCTGAGTGTGACGATAACAACCATGTACATAATACCGACAATCGCCCATGCCTGCAGATTCTTAAAGGTATTGCCCATGATCGTCTTACCCACATTCGTCAGTTCCGGGAAACCGATAACGGAAAGAATGGATGTATCCTTTAAGGTAATAATAAACTGATTGATGATGGAGGGAATCATGGTCCTTATTGCCTGGGGTATCACGATCAGCCACATAGATGCACCGTATGACATACCAAGGCTTCTGCCTGCCTCCATCTGCCCTCTGTCCACACTCTGGATACCTGCCCTGATAATCTCAGCCATGTAAGCACCGCAGTTCATGGACAGTGCGATTGTGCCCGCCTTCAGCGCATCCAGCCTAAAATTCGCAAATCCCAGACTTTGAATGCCGGCCGGTACGCCGAAGTATATAAAATACGCCAACACGATAAGCGGCACGCCACGCACCGCATCCACATAGACCGTACCGATAAAGTTGAGCAGTCTGTTGTGGCCAACGTTCATCAGTCCGAAGATCATACCGATCACCATCGCGAACACCAGCGAGAGCAGGGTCAGCAGTAATGTCTGCCCCAGCGCTCCTATCAGCATAGTGCCGTATCTCTGAATTATCATTACCATATGGCAGTGTCTCCTTACTTCCTGATAATTTCGGACGGCTTTTTATGCCGCCCGAAATAAATCTCTCTGTTACAATTAGATACCAATATGTTTCCTTGATACAATTATTTGCCTAAGTATTTGTTCAGGATTTCGTCGTACTTACCGTTTGCCTTGATGTTGGCAAGACCTTTGTTGAACATATCAAGCAGTTCCTGATTGCCCTCGTTCATGATTGCAAAACCGTAAGGCGCGCCCTCGCTCTCCATACCGTCCGGAATGTAAAGTGCCAATCCACCGGTCTTGATGGAGTCAGCCATGATCGGTGTGTCTTCCACGCATGCTGCGGAATTACCCAAGATAACGTCCTGATACATGGTCGGTGAGTCCTCAAATACAGTCACGGTAAAACCGTACTCGTCTTTTAAGCTGTTGGCGAAATCCATACCTGCCGTACCGTTCTTAACCGCCACATTCTTGCCCGCCAAATCCGCAAAACCGGTGACATCGCTTCCTTCAGGAAGAACAAACGTCTGGGTTGCATCATAGTATCCGTCGGAGAAAATCCAACCGGAATCAATACGCTCCTGCTTAATGGTCGCGCCCGCAATCAGACCGTCTGCCTGTCCCGCCTGTACCGCAGCCACTGCCGCATCCCAGCCAAGGCTCTCCAATTCATACTGGAATCCCTGATCCTCCGCGATTGCTGCCAAAACATCCACATCGATTCCTACAAACTCACCGTTCTCGTTGGTGAACTCAAACGGACGGAACACGGTATCGGTTGCAATCTTCCAAACTTTATCGCTTGAAGAAGCAGAACCTGTATTCCCCGCCGAGGAGCCACAAGCCGTCAAACCAAGCGCCATACATCCGATCAGCGCTGCTGCCAATAATTTTCTCATAATTTCCTCTCCTTTTCTGTAAATACTCATTAACACAAAAGACGATGTAATAGTAATCTGTTACACCGTCTTTGATGCCCTTGTAATAGTATATGGATTTTTTCATAGCTTGTCAAGTTAATTGTATACAAACATACATTGCAGAAATACAGCTGCGTATCTATTCAGAAAAATATAAGTCATATACCTTCTGCCGCCTTCAAAATCAACTCTACTGCCTTGTCAATGCCGAGCTTCTCCGTATTTAAAGTCAGATCGTAGTTGCGGGCATCACCGTAAGTACACTTTGTGTAATACTCACAGTACTTCTTTCTCGCCTTGTCCACAGCCTTAACATCACCTGCTACCTGTTCCTCTGACTTCCCATCCATCATGCCGGTCATGCGCTTCACACGCCACTGAAAGCCCGCGTGGATGAACACGTTCAGGCAGTGGTCGAACTCCCGCAGAATATAATCTCCGTTTCGACCCACGATAACACAGCTCTCCTTGTTTGCCAGTTCGCGTATGGCATCCCGCTGCGCCTGCCACAGTTCCTCCTCCAGCGGTTTATTATAGAAGTCAAACAGGCTCTGGGTGAATCCGAAATTCTTCGGCACACGCTCATCCCATCTGTGCACCTGCTCCGGACTCAAGTTTTGCGCTGCCATAACGGTCTTGAAGATAATATCCTTATCGTAATATTCAATTCCCAGTTCTTTAGCGATTCTCTTACCGATCTCGCCGCCACCTGCGCCGAACTCTCTTCCTATCGTTATGATTTTCCTCATAAAGCTCAACCCCCTCTATGTTCTTATATTCTTAGCTGTACATTTCTGCGTATATCATATCACAATTCTGTAATTCAGGCATGCTCTAACTCACAAAATCAAACAGGCTGATCTGATTGGACTCAGGCAGATTGCCAAGCAGTCCCAGATCGCTCATCAGGTCCACGATCGTCTTGGATGCCTTGGTGCGCTGTCTGAAATCATCTTTACTCAGGAAAGGACCGTCTTTCGCCGCCTCCACAATGGCGTCCGCCGCCGTCTGCCCTACACCGTCAATACTGTTGATGGAAGGCATCAGCTTTCCGTCCACAATCTGAAACAGCCTGGACTGCGCCGTGAAAATATCTATCGGCACGAACTCAAAGCCTCTCGCGTACATCTCCTGCACGATTTTCATATCTTTATAGGTATCCTGCTCCTTCTTGGAAAGGGTATCGCTTCTCCTCTTATAGTCCGCCATCACGCTTTCCAGATGCGCCTGTCCCTGACACATCAACTCATAGGAAAAAGCCGATGCTCGGATGCTGAAAAATGCCGCATAATAGGCTAGCGGATAGTTGATCTTGCAGTAGGCAATGCGCCATGCCATCATGACATAGGCCGCCGCGTGGGCTTTCGGGAACATATACTTGATCTTCTTGCAGGACCAGATATACCAGTCCGGTACATTGGCGGCGAGCATCGCCTCTTCCCATTCAGGCTTAAGCCCTTTTCCCTTACGCACACTCTCCATGATCGTAAAGGAGAGCGCCGGATCCACACCCATCTGAATCAGGTATATCATAATGTCGTCACGACAGCATATTGCCGTGGAGATGGTTGCCTTACCCTCTTCTATCAGCGTCTGTGCATTACCGAGCCACACGTCCGTGCCGTGGGACAATCCTGAAATACGCACAAGATCCGTAAAACATTTAGGCTTCGCATCAATGACCATCTGGATAACAAAGTCCGTACCGAACTCCGGTATACCAAGACATCCCAGCTTGCAGCCGCCGATCTGGTCCGGCGTGATGCCCAGTGCTTCCGTGGACGCAAAGAGCGACATAACCCCCGGATCATCCAGCGGAATCGTTACGGGGTCTATTCCCGTCAAGTCCTGCAGCATACGGATCATAGTCGGATCGTCGTGTCCGAGTATGTCAAGTTTCAACAAATTATGATCAATAGAGTGATAATCGAAGTGCGTGGTAACAATGTCCGTGGTCATATCGTTCGCCGGATGCTGCACCGGCGTAAAAGAGTTGATGTCCTCTCCCATCGGCAATACAACAATGCCGCCCGGATGCTGTCCCGTACTCCTTCGAATACCGGTACAGCCCGTGACAAGACGGTTGATCTCACACACGCGCTTGTGTTTTCCCCGCTCCTCGTAATAGTTTTTCACATAACCGAAAGCCGTCTTATCCGCAAGGGTACCGATGGTCCCGGCACGATAGGTCTGTCCGTTACCGAAGATTACTTCCGTGTATTTATGCGCCTTACTCTGGTATTCACCGGAGAAATTTAAGTCGATATCCGGCTCCTTGTCTCCCTTGAATCCTAAGAATGTCTCAAAAGGAATATCAAATCCTTCTTTCTGAAGCGGTTCACCGCACTTCGGACAGTTTTTATCAGGCATATCACAACCTGCCCCGCCCCCGTATGCTTTGACTTCCTCGGAATCAAAATCGTAGTAGTGGCACTTGGGGCACAGATAATGGGGGCTTAAGGAATTGACCTCTGTGATACCCGCCATATTTGCCACAAAAGAGCTTCCAACAGATCCACGGGATCCCACCAGATACCCGTCCTCCACCGATTTCCACACCAATTTCTGAGCAATGATATACATCACCGCAAAACCGTTGGAGATAATGGAGTCCAATTCCTTTTTGAGGCGGTCTTCCACAACCTGGGGCAGCGTGTCTCCGTACAGCTCATGGGCTCTGTTGTAGCATATTTCCGTCAACTGTCTGTCACTGTCCTCGATGACAGGCGGACATTTATCCGGGCGGACAGGCGACATGGTCTCAATCATATCTGCTATCAGATTCGTATTGGTAATGACAACTTCCTCTGCCTTGTCACTGCCAAGATAGGCAAATTCCTGAAGCATTTCCTCCGTTGTCCGTAAGTATAGCGGCGCCTGATTGTCCGCATCCGGGAATCCCTGTCCCGCCATGATGATGCGGCGGTAAATCTCGTCCTCCGGATTTAAGAAATGCACGTCGCAAGTCGCCGCCACCGGCTTATGGAACTGCTCGCCTAGCCGCACGATCTTGCGGTTGATCTCCATGATATCCTCCATGGAATTGATGTTCGGTATTCTGTCGGACTCAATCATGAACTGATTGTTGCCAACAGGCTGTATCTCCAGATAGTCATAGAAATTGACCAACCTTGCAATCTCCGTATCGGACTTGCCCTCCAGGACAGCGCGATACAGTTCTCCTGCCTCGCAGGCGCTTCCCACGATCAGCCCCTCCCTGTACTGATTCAGAAGGCTCTTGGGAATACGCGGTCTTCTGGCGAAGTAAGTCAGGTGGGACAGGGAGACTAATCGATACAGATTCATCCGCCCCACATTGTTCTTTGCCAAGATAATACCGTGGTATGTGGGCAATTTTTTGATGATATCCGGACTCGCCTTGCCCTTCTCGTTGATCTGCGCAAGTGTTGTAATGCCGTCCTTCTCCATCATGGCGATCAGCTTCACGAAGATCTCCGCGGTCGCTTCCGCATCGTCCACCGCCCTGTGATGGTTTATAAGTGATACACCCAGCGTCTTAGCCACCGCATCCAACGTGTGTTTGGCCTGCGCCGGCAGCATGACCCTCGCCATGCCAACCGTGTCTATGTAAGTAAAATCATGGGAAATATCCTGTCTGTCGCAATTCTCCGTGATAAAGCTCATATCAAAACCGGCGTTGTGTGCTACTAACATACATCCTTTGGCAAACTCAAGAAACTGCGGTAGGACACTCTCAATCTTCTCGGCGTCAACAACCATGTCATCCTTGATGCCGGTCAGTTTTTCTATTTCAAAGGGAATCGGAACCTCCGGATTGACAAACGCGGAGAAACGGTCAACAATCTTACCGCCGCACACCTTCACCGCGCCGATTTCGATAATACGGTTCTCCACCGGAGAAAATCCGGTCGTCTCGATATCGAACACCACAAAATCCTGATCGAAGCTCTGACCTTTATCGCCTGTGGCAATCTCATGCAGATCATCTACCAGATATGCCTCCACGCCATAGATCACCTTAAAGAAATCCTGCTTGTCTGGGTCCGGATCACCCGCTTCCTTGCGCTTATTCTTCTCTTCCTTCCACAGATCCTCCCAGACGTGGTTCGCATCAGGAAAAGACTGTACCACACCGTGATCCGTGATTGCGATTGCCGGATGTCCCCACTTGTAGGCTCGCTTAACAATATCTTTCGCCTCAGAAACACCGTCCATGTCGCTCATCTTCGTATGACAATGCAATTCCACACGCTTTCGCACACTCGTGTCCATGCGCGATACCGTGAAATCCGGTATCTTCTTCACTCCGACAATAGACCCAAGTGTCAGCTCGTGATCAAACTTGTCCATCATCGCCACACCTTTTATCTTCACAAAGGCGCCCTTTTTCATAGCGCCTGTTATTTCACCAACCTGTTCATTGGCCGCAAAAAATTTGATAGTCATTGTGTCGGTAAAATCCGTCACATCGTAAATCAGTATCGTGCGTTCATTCTTAATCTCGCGCTGATCTGTGTTAATAACCTGTCCGCGAATGACAACATCGCCCATCTCACCGATAATATCACCTATAGGCATGGCTTCTTCATCAAAATCCTTGCCATATATCACATCGGGATTGTCGGAACGCTTGATGGGCCGTTTGAAGTCAGACTTGTCCTTTCGGCCGCCTGTCTCCTTACTCTGCGGAGTATTACCGCCGATCAGAACATTCTCCTTCAAATCGCTCTGTCCCGGATACATCTGCGCAATATCATCTGTTATGTTTTCGTTCCAAATTTCCCCGCCATTCTCCGTTTCGACGGTTCCTCCATAGCCTGCTCTCGCCGAAATCGCGGCCACCTGCACAGCCAGCTTATGCTCATCCTCCTGCCTGTGCTTGCCCTCGACACGCTCCTTGTATGACACCTGAACACCTACCGGCAAACCGCAGCGCTCCTGATAGATCTTCTCCAGAATACGGATCAGTTCCTCGGTCTTGCCCTTTCCGAGCACCGTGTCCTCCACCGTCAAAAGCAGTCTGTCATCCTCAGTAAATTCAACGTCTGCGTTTTTAAACAGATTATACTCCACGGGCGAATATTCCCGCAGTTCCAGAAGAATACTGTCACGGTAAGCATCCATTAGCTTCTCCGGCGTATACTGCGCAGACAGATGGAACCTCTCATAAATCTTAATAACCATTGCAGCATTCGGGAAAAACTGTTTCTTGATTTCCCCTTCTACCCTGAACACATCTTCCTTCTGGATCAGCCTGTCCGACGAAATATAGATGCGCAGAAAGTCCTTTCTCTTCGTGGAGGAAACCTTGTCCACAGTGACCTGCTCATAGAGATCTTTTAAACCGGTATCTAATTTTAAAGTAGGAAATACGTCAAAGAATTTCTTACCCATGTGTGCTGTGTACCTTTCGTATTATTCCTTCCAGACATAACTTCATGTCATAACCCAATTTAAGAGTTCTTCCCGCAGCGTATTAAGCAACTGATCCTCAGGCACTTTCTTCACGATCTCGCCTTTCTTAATCAGCAGTCCTTCTCCCAAACCGCCGGCAATGCCGATATCCGCTTCCTTCGCTTCTCCCGGTCCGTTGACGGCGCATCCCATCACGGCAACCTTGATGTTAAGCGGGATATCCGCCACCATCTCTTCCACTTGGTTAGCCAAACCTATCAAATCTATACGTGTTCTGCCGCAGGTAGGGCAGGAAACCACTTCAATACCACCCTTTCGCAGTCCTAGCGTTCGCAGAATCAGTTTTGCCGACTTAATTTCCTCCACCGGATCACCTGTCAATGATACACGAATCGTGTCGCCGATGCCCTGATTTAAAATAATCCCAAGCCCGATAGCCGACTTGATATTGCCGCTCTGCACCGTGCCCGACTCGGTGATTCCCACATGAAGAGGATAATTCGTCTTCCCGGCGAGCACCTCATGGGCACGCACACACATCAGCACATCGGAGGATTTGATACTGATCACCATATTGTCATATCCCAAATCCTCGATAATACCTACTTTATCCAGTGCGCTCTCGACGATTCCCTCCGCCGTCACTCCGTGATACTTCTCCACCAGTTCTTTCTCTAAAGAACCGCTATTGACTCCCACACGGATCGGGATATCTCGCTCTTTCGCCACCGAAACTACTGCTGCCACATTGTCCCTGCTGCCGATATTGCCCGGATTGATGCGGATTTTGTCCGCGCCGTTCTCCATGGCGGCGATAGCCATTTTATAGTCGAAATGAATATCCGCCACCAGCGGAATATGTATCCGTGATTTGATCTGCCCAATCGCCTCGGCCGCCTCCATGGTAGGCACCGTACAACGGATAATTTCACATCCCGCCTTCTCCAGACGCAGAATCTGGGCTACTGTCGCCTCCACGTCCTCCGTCTTCGTATTTGTCATGGACTGAATCAGGATGGGATTGCCACCGCCGATCACCTTATCTCCGATATGTATTACTTTCGTATGTTCACGATGCATGGTTGTTTACGCTCCCTACTATATACTAAATGCAGACTGCCAAGCCTGCCAACGCAAGCTGACGAGATTGCCAACGTAAGCTGCCAAGCTTGCGTTTATTATAACACAAGATTACCTATTGTTCATACGGTAGGTGGGAAAAACTTTTGCTAAACCGTTTCTTCCCACTCAGCGACTTTCTCCATGTAGAAAAGCAGTTCCGCGGGAATCTTAGTCGTGTCCGGAGAAACCGCCGTCTGTATCACATAACCCCTGAGCGGAAGATTGTGAGTTCCGGTTTCCTGATCGGGTTTGAGTCTCATAAAGAAAGTTGCGGCGCTTCCTTCATGTGTCTCGGGGTAAGACCTTAAAAATTTTTTGGAATAAAACTGCAAACTGAGATCCTTACTGCATTCATATTCAACGCCGATATAGCACATTCCTTTCGGGCAGCTCTGCTTAAGTGCCTCAAAACAATGATCCTTCATTTCCTGTAATCGCTCCGCTGAAACTGTTTCCGTATACCGGGGATCATTGAATTGCTCCTCCGTATCTTTCCACACATCTATCAGTTTCACATCGTTTATATAACACTGTACTTCATCTCCATAACTGTCCACGAAACGTAAAGAGCGGCTTTTACCTACGTTCAAAGTGACCGTTTTTTCAACCATGTGTTGGACAAAACTCGGCGAGTGCTTGATGGTGATAGGCATTTCCGGTGAATATTTCGGCAGCTTTTTCATATCTTCAATGACTAAAGTAACCATCTGTAAATTATCCCAATCCTCGTCCTTAAGCCATTCGGGAATCTCCCAACCGGCTCGAAGCATATCCAAAAACACTATCATCGCTTCATAATTCGGTATGGAATGATACAAAGAACCGCCGGAACCGCTCCGCACCTGCAGCCTTTGATCCCCCAGATAGAAATCGCTGCAATGTAAATAGCATACCTCGCTTCCGGTATGCTCTTTCATTATTTTTCTCTGATTGCGGACACCCTTTGATCTATGGCTGTAATGCTCCGGTTCGCTGTACGGCTCAATGATATACAGTTTTGCTTCATCGGCCAAAGTCATGCCAACCATGTGATATCGCTTGTCATCCCGCTCTATGGTTCTTCCGATCACAAGGATGTCGCGCCAGTTTTTATGAAAAGCTTCCAGATATTGAAATTTCATAAGTATGTCTCCGTTAGAGCTATATTGCGTCCCTATACAACACAATTTGATCCTACTGTTTCCCTTTGATAAAAGCCCTTATTTCTCATATTTTAACGTAAAAAGAAGCGGTTTTCAACCGTACAGTCCTTGAGGACCATGCGGCGTACCCGCTTATTTTTATGTAAAAAATAAGGGCAGGAGATCACTCCCGCCCTCATTGATCTGTTATATGATTCCCATAGCAGTCACGATAAACAATCCGATACCGCATAAGGTAATGACTGCGCCGAGTGCTTTTACCACTCCTTTGGACGGTGCCTTGGGATAAGATTCCTTAAATTTTTCATAAGGCCCAAACAACATAAGCAGACCGACTATTGCCACTAATATGCCATAGATGCCGTCTAAAATGATACTTACCAAATCAAACATTTTTAACTCTCCTCCTTAGTTATTATTTACTAATATTTAAACTATATAGGCATATAATAGTCTATATAGTTTATAGAATTATAGCATAATAGCCTATATGATTCAAGTAATATTAAACTGAGAAGGCGGTTATTTATATGGATTACTATGCGATCGGGCAAAAAATACGGAAAATCAGAAAAGCGAGAGGATTATCCCAAGAAAAGCTGGCAGAAAAAGTCGGTATATCCACTACTCATATGAGTCATATTGAGACAGCGAACACGAAAATGAGCCTGCCTACTTTTGCAAAACTTGCCTCTGTTTTGGAAGTGCGAACAGACGAATTACTCTACGACCACAAATCGGAGAACCGCAATGCTTCTATAGCCTATATTGCAGAACTCCTTGACGACTGCACTATTCAGCAAGTGCAGATTATTGAAGATATCGTTAAGGCAGTTAAAGAATCTCTGAACAAAAATATAAAAGCATAATTACATTGACAATTTATATAATGCTAACTGATTTAGGCTTACGCCTTCTTTATCCGCCTGCACAGCTAATCTTCTATGCAATGTTTTAGGTATTCTCACCACAAATTTCCCACTATAGTCTTCTACATCTTCCGGCATAGGTATGGGAAGGTTATTCTCAAGTTTTACCTCCAAATATCCTTCCATTGCTTCATTTAAATTGTCATACAATTCATCCAATGTATTGCCCGTGCTTTGACATCCGTCCAGTTCAAGAATATAGCCATAAAAATAGTGCCCGCTTTCATCATTCTTTTCCTGTACCATTCTTGTATATGGTAGTTTCATATAGTCATCTGCCTTCATAACTTCCTCCAAAATTTTAGCAATAATAATAAAATTTATTGATCGTTCTGAAATATTACATAAGAATTACTGTATAGTATGCCCGATCATCAGACATTATCTACCAATTCGTTTCAATATATCCACTACGTACACTTTCTTTAACGGGTTTTCCTGCTTAATTGTTATCAAATCTCCACTTCTTTTATTCAGATAGTGCTTATGACTACCTTTTTGTCTGACCGCCTCATATCCAAAAGCATTTAGTACTTTTTCCGCCTCAGAAACTCTGGTACTGTTGGGTTGTCTCTTCATTTTCTCAATAATCTTTTCAACAGTTGGCACCTTGTATGCTTTCCTCCTATAGTACTATATTTAATACTAATTGTCAATAAATCATAATATGAAACATTTAAGAGATATTCATTATCTCCTCACCCCTCCGTCAGCCATATCTGCTTCTCAATTATTCTGATGAAACTCCGGCGGCGCAGACGCTGCCACCTTCCGTGACATCTGCTTAAATCTCTTCTGATTTCCGACACAACTTGATAACGTTCCTGCGGATCATCCTTGATGCACCTACGGATAAGACGCTCCAGCCTGTCCGACAATAGCGGCTGATAATCCCGCACGTGCAATGATGTGTAGGGTGGTTTTGCCGGGTCAGCTCCTGTGACAATGAAATACAAGACTTTGCCAAATGCATATATATCACTTCGTTCGTCCGCGTACGCCCCTTGTCCCGCGAGCTGTTCCGGTGCAGCATAACCTAATGTCGCCGCCATACCGCGCTCTTTTTCTCCTCCGAAGCTTCGTCTGAAGGCCGCTCCGAAATCCACCAATTTCAACCTTCCGTCAGGACATACTATGATATTCTCCGGCTTCAGGTCCCTATAAATAACAGGTGTTTTTCGCGTGTGTAAGTATTCCAGAATATCCAGCATTTGCTCTGCCCATGCGCATGCCCTCTTTTCCTGAACATATCCGTTCCGTATAATGTACTCACCCAGCGTCGTGCCTTGTATATATTCCATCACCAGATACCATGTGTCTTCCCACAGGAGATCATAAATGACCGGTAGCATCGGATGTCTTAGCTGCTGCAAGAAATCTGCTTCTTTCACCAACCTTTTCTCTTCCTCCCAGTCTCGTCCGATTCGATTGATTTCTTTGATTGCCACCAGACGCTGCAAATCCTCGTCCCGCGCCAGGTACACGCAACCTTCACCACCGTGCCCGAGTTCTCTGATAACAGCATATTTACCGATACGGTTTCTGCCTATTTGTTCTTCACTAACATGATTCCCCTTCTTTTTCACGTCACTCCACTCAATTTCAATACCATCTGTTATTTTTATTATTTCCATTCTATACCCTCTCCGCCTTCACATACACTGCCGACAAATTATCTCTCTCTCCGCGCTTCATACATGCATCCCCGATTTCCTGCAGTCTGCGCGTGATTTGCTTTTCATCCCTAATCCGCTCAGGTTCAAAGACATCCGTCAGTTCCTTCTCCAAAACGCAGTGTCTGAATCCATCACTGCACAGAAGTATCCCTTGTCCGGCCCGAATCACTCCCAATCTAAAATCAGGTCTTTCATAGCCAAAACTTCCCACGCATTTTGTCAGTTGATTTCTACGCCTCACATGATCTTTGGTCAAACATGTTATCCCCGACAAACGACTTCCGTCCCCGGCTGCCGCGGACCTCCGGTGTCTGCCTCTTTCTTTTCGCGTCGTGCAGAGCCGATATGCTCTGCTGTCTCCCAAATGCCAGAGAAGATAGGTTTTCTCCCACAGAACCAACACCGTCATGGTAGTTCCCAACCGAATATCCTCCTTTTCACCGTACTGCCGCAGCTGCTCCTGCATATGATACACAAGCCTGTCCAGCGACCTTCTGATCACCCAGTAGGGTTTCTTCTTCTGTACCGAACGCATCAGCGATTCATAGAACCACTCCTGAAGCCGCTTCGTCACATAACCACTCGCCGTCTCACCTTTCTTAAGTCCGCCCATACCGTCACAGACTGCCGCCATGAGAACTCTCCCCTTAGCGGTCAACACCTGCAGCAGTACGAGCGAATCCTGATTAATATCCGCCACACTGCCGCGCTCCCAATATACACCTGTCAAATAGTTCATTCTTCCTCCTTCTTTAACCTACATTCCTTGAAAATAGTTATTCCTTGAATAAATGCGGGAAACCCGCAGGAACCGTATACCGTAGAGGTTCAGAATGAACCTCGATACGAACAGTATACAGTAATTTATGTTGTAAAGCAATTTAAATACAAAAAAATAATAAAAGTTCAGTCCCGCCCTGCAAATATCCTTCAGGCAGACAATACCCATTTAATGCACAATCTTCATAATGTCGTTGTACATAATAAACACCATCAGTACCATAAAGACCACAAGTCCGGCAAAGTGAATCATTCCCTCTTTTTCCGGAGGTACCGGCTTCCCACGCACTACCTCAACAAACATGAACAGCAGCCGTCCGCCGTCCAACGCCGGAAGCGGAAGCAGATTCAGGATACCCAGATTGACGGACAGAAGCACAACAATTTCAAGCATCGTCAGGATTGCAGAGGACGTGCCGTAATTTTCCTCCGCGTGATCGTAACTCTCGCCCACGAACTGCGCTATGCCCACCGGACCCGACACCTCATCCTTGGAGACCTGACCGCGTATCAGCATACCCAGACTCTTGTAAGTCGTCTTAACATAATATTCCACCTCATATAAACCATATCGGAAAACCTGCAGCGTATTGCACTTAAGATACTCGCCAGGTCCCGTAATACCGATATAATAACGCGCGTCATTTGCATTAAAACGCGGGGTCACGACAGCCACACCTTTTTCACCACCCCGGGTATAGTGAATCTCCAGCGTCTCGCCCTTATTCATGGAGGAAATCACCATTACCTCACGGTAGAAATGTATTTTCTCATGATTGATCCGGGTAATCACATCCCCTTGCTTCAGTCCGGCATCCTCCGCTGCCGAATCCTCGGCAATCCCGCCGACTACCGGCAGATCCGCACCGGAAAAGGCAGTCAATACCAGCGCAATGACAAAAGCAAGTATAAAGTTAAAAAACGGTCCGGCGAACACGGTTGCAATACGCTTCCACACACCGGCTTCCGTGAAAGCCATTCCCTGTACGTCCGCCTCTGCCCCAAACACGTCATCCGGAAAGGGTGCTTCCGCATTCATCATAGCCTTACGGCGAATATCGCCCTCTTCCCGCGCATCGTCCTGCGCCGCTATGCCGTCCTCCCCGTCAAACATACAGGCACCGCCGATAGGCAGAAGCTTCAGCGAGTACTTCACCCCGCCTTTCTCAAAAGAAAAAAGTGTGGGCCCCATACCTACGGCAAATTCAAGCACACGGATACCGTTGCGTCTCCCAATCAGAAAATGCCCAAATTCATGGGAAATCACCACTACACCAAATATAATAAGAAACAAGATAATCGTTCTGATCAATGTACTATTCTCCAAAATTCCTTTTTATATAATCATAAGTTTCTGTTTCGGCTTCCAAAATCTGCTCCACCGTCGGGTTGTCAATAAGCCTGTGGTTCTCCATCGAACTTTCGATCAGCTCCGGTATCTGCAGGAACGCGATCTTCTTCTTCAAAAACAATGCCACAGCCATCTCATTAGCCGCATTGAACACTGTGGGAAGCGACCCGCCCCTTTTTGCCGCGCGATATGCTAGTGCCAGACCTCGGAACGTATCCGTGTCCGGCTCCTCGAAGGTAAGCTGCCCTAACTTAAAGAAGTCCACCCTTCCCGTGTCCATCGGCCTTCTGTCCGGATAGAAAAGCGCATACTGGATGGGAAGTTTCATATCAGGCACACCAAGCTGTGCCATGATACCGCCATCCACATACTGCACCGCCGAGTGGATGATACTCTGTGGGTGCACCACAACCTGTATTTGATCCAGGTCAACGTCAAACAGCCACTTCGCCTCCATAACCTCCAAACCCTTGTTTACGAGGGATGCGGAATCTATCGTGACCTTCTTACCCATCGACCAATTGGGATGATTTAAGGCATCCTCCACAGTCATAGAGGCAAGTTCTTCCCGCTTTTTCCCACGGAAAGGACCTCCGGAAGCCGTAAGCAGTATCTTCTCCACGCGCTCTCTGTTCTCACCGTGCATCGACTGGAAAATGGCGCTGTGCTCACTGTCCACGGGTAAGATCGGCACGCCCTGCCTTGCCGCAAGCGGCATGATGATATGTCCTGCCGTCACCAGCGTCTCCTTGTTGGCAAGTGCGATTGTTTTACCCTGCTCTATCGCCGCAATAGTCGGTCTGATACCAATCATTCCCACAATTGCCGTAACCAATACCTCCGACTCAGTATGCGTTGCAACCTCTAAAAGGCCTTCCATGCCGTATGTCACCCTCACAGGCAGGTCTTTCAGTCTCGTCCGCAGGTCTTTGGCCGCCTCCTCGGTCCACATCGCCACGAGCGCGGGTTGAAATTCTCTCACCTGCCGCTCCATCAGCTCCACATTGGAGCCCGCCGCCATAGCCGTGACTTCAAGGTCGTGTTCTTTTCTCACAATTTCTAAAGTCTGTGTCCCGATAGAACCGGTAGAACCCAGTATCGCTATCTTTTTCGTTCCGTTTGTCATGCCAAATCTCCCATTTGCCGCCTTTTCAACGCCTTATTGAAAAGCGTCAACAAATCATCAATATCGGTGTCATCACAGCCCGTTCATCATCAGAGACAGCCCGATAAAAATAAGCGGCGCGGTGACAATCACACTGTCAAACCGATCCATAATACCGCCATGTCCCGGTATAAGCTTGCCATAGTCTTTGATTCCGTAATCTCTCTTGATGGCGGATGCCGCCAGATCGCCCACCATAGATACAAGCGCGCCTACTGCACCGAGTGCTGCCGCTCCCACCACACTGATCCCCCAGCCGACATACTGCGCAGAGACAGAGTATCGTCCGACCAGATAAGTATACAGAGCAGACAAAAGCGCCGCCCCAACGATACCGCCAATAGCTCCCTCCACCGACTTCTTCGGACTTAACTTCGGCGTCATCTTATGTTTTCCAAACAAAACACCCACCGCATAGGCACATGTATCGCTTCCCCATGAGCATAGGAAGACAAACCAAATCAGATATTTCCCGGCCACGAACCCCTCTCTGATCAGATAGAGTGTGGACAGCATAACAGGCGCGTACAGAAAAGAAAAGCACGCCGCCATCACTTCTCTCCCATGATAAGTCGGAAAACGGAATACATATACAAATAAATATACGATAAAAGCTATAACAATGCCGATGGCAAGCGCCTGATACCTATAAAGCATCATATACATCGGAATCATCAGTCCCGAAGATACTGGATCGTAACGCCACGGATCTGAAAGCAATACATAAATCCACGCATAATACAACACCGTCAGTATCATCCCTGTAAATTCCAAGGCTCGTTTCGTCTTAGCCTCCGTAATAAATCCGATCGCCTTGCCCAGTTCACGGTATGCTGCCAGAGAAACAAGACATAATACGGCGGCTAACACAGGTCCCCCGGTTATAATAAATACAAGGGCAAGCACCACCAGAAGGATTCCGCTGCCAAGTCTTGTAAAAAACATCTTATTCCTCCCTCACCAGACCGTATCGTCTGTCTCTCTTATTATATGCCTCTATCGCTTTCTCTAATTCTTCTTTGGAAAAATCAGGCCATGCCACCGGCGTAAAATAGAACTCCGTGTAGGCAAGCTGCCACAACAAGAAATTGGAGATGCGCTGCTCATTGCAGGTACGGATCAACAGATCGGGCTCCGGAAGCCCGTGGGTGTCCAGCGTGTCACTGAGTGCCGCCTCCGTGATTTCATCCACTTGCAAACTTCCGTCTGCCACAGCATCCGCCAGTTTGCGCACAGCGCGGACAATCTCATCCCTGCCGCCGTAGTTGATGGCAATCTGAAAGTGAAGCCCCGTATTGCCCTTGGTCGCCTGCTCCAGCTCCTCCATGCGGCTTCTGATATCTTCATCCAGTCCGGTTTTATCCCCGATAATTCTGACACACATGTTATTTTTAGCCGCCGTCTTGAGGCAGGTTTTCATATAATCACGCAAAAGTCCCATCAGCGCCTTTACTTCGTCGCTCGGCCTGTTCCAATTTTCCGTGGAAAAAGCATACACCGTCAGGTACTGTATTCCCATGCGATACGCCTCCTCACAGATGACTTCCACCGTCTTGGCTCCCTGCACATGCCCGTAATTGCGCGGCATTCCTTTGCTTTTAGCCCATCTGCCGTTGCCGTCTAGGATAATTGCCACATGATTCGGAATCTTCATGCCGTCTTCCATATTTTCCCTCCGCTTTTAACATTAGGAAAAGGGACGACAGAATATTCATTCTGTAATCCCCTTCTATACTCTGTCTGTAATGAATCCGCAAGCTGTCGGGCCGCTTGTTACACGGTGAGAATTTCCTTGGATTTCTCTTCCACCAGCTTGTCAAGATCTTTGATAAACTTATCAGTCAGCTTCTGCAAATTGTCTTCCAATTCCTTAATCTCGTCCTCAGAGACTTCCGTTTTCGCCAACTTCTTCAATGCATCATTGCCGTCGCGTCTCGCATTGCGGATTGCCACCTTGCTGTCCTCGCCGCGTTTCTTGACATCCTTCACCAGTTCCTTACGACGCTCCTCGGTCAACTCAGGGAATACAAGACGAATCACAGCACCGTCATTGGATGGCGTGATACCCACATCGGATGTCATGATCGCTTTCTCGATCTCCTTGATCAGTCCTTTCTCCCACGGCGCAATCTGAATCATTCTCGGTTCCGGAACAGTGATATTGCCTACCTGCTGAATCGGCGTAGGTGTGCCGTAATAGTCCACCTTAATCTTGTCAAGAACATGCGGATTGGCACGGCCGGCCCGAATAGCGGCAAGATCGCCCACAAGATAATCATAGGCTTTCTGCATCTTCTCTTCATAAGGTTGTAGTCTTGCATCCATACTGTAATCCTCCAGCTATTATTCGCTTATACGGTCACCTTTGTGCCGTTAAATTTACCTTTCATGGTGTTCACAATACTGTTCTCTTCATGCAGGGCGAATACCCACATCGGCATCTTATTGTCTCTCGCCAAAATGGAGGCAGTCATGTCAACCACCTGCAAATTCTTCTCGATGACCTCATCAATGGAAACTTCGTCGTATTTCCTGGCATTCGGATTACAGTGAGGATCGCCGTCATAGACACCGTCAACCGCTTTCGCAAGCAGAATAACGTCCGCATCTACCTCGATTGCCCTAAGCACTACTCCCGTATCCGTCGAAAAATAAGGATGACCCGTACCGCCTGCAAAGAAGACCACCATGTTCTTAGCAAAATACTTGTTCGCCCGATCCTTGGAAAAGAGCTTCGTAAACGAACCGCACTCAAACGGTGTCAAGATATTGGTCATCATGCCCATAGAACGGAAAATCTCGGATACGTAAATACAGTTCATGATGGTTGCCAGCATGCCGATCTGGTCCGCCTTCGTTCTGTCGATATGCTCACTGGAACGCCCGCGCCAGAAATTGCCGCCGCCGATCACGATGCCCACCTGAATGCCGTCGTCCACCAGTTCCTTGACCTGCGCGGCAACACCACGCACAGTCTCCTCATCAAAACCGGTTTTCTTGTCACCCGCCAATGCTTCTCCGCTTAGTTTCAACAGTATACGCCGCATATTGCATATTCTCCCGCTCTGTATTTTAGAACATCACGCTTTATTTTTTCTTCTTGAACTCCTCGAAGAAGGATGTTGGATTCACATCCGCATAGCACTGTGAACATAAGCCCTCAATTACCGCACCGTTGTTGATCTGAACGGATTTGGATTTAATGTTACCCATAACGATTGCCGTTGTGTCTAAAATAACGGGACCCTGTACGTCGATGTCACCCTTAACAGCGCCTGCAATTACTGCACTGTTAGCCGTAATGTTACCGATCACTACGGAGCTTTGTCCAATCTTAACGCTGCCCTGGCTGTTGACCTCACCTGTGATCTTCGCACCCTCGGCATATATCTCCGCCGCTTTGGAATCACCCTGAATGGTACCCGTGATATTCAGCTTGCCGAGAATCTCCAGATTACCGTTGACAACACCGATCAACTCCATTGATCCCTCAGAAATAATATCGCCTGTTATTGTCATTCCTTCCGTTACTACCGCGGTCTCATCTACCGCTACGCGATTAGCTAATGCCTGTGACTGTACTTGTGCTTGTTCTTCCATATTGTTCTCTTCCTCTCCATTCAATTCAGATGTTATATTGTCTTCCTGCAATCCTATTTCCGATTCCGCCTCCGGCTCAACCTCCGGTATCGGTTCGGGTTCTTCCGTAACTTCCACTATTGCGGGTTCCTCCGCAATCTCCGCTTCCGTCGTCTCCAATATATCTTCTGTAGTCTCTGCCATAATGTCAGGCGAAATCACAACTTCCTCCAATGGCTCATCTGCCGTATCCGGCTCCGTCAATCCGTCCAGCATACTGCCTAAATCTACGGAATCTACTGTCTCCGACGGCTCGTCCGTCATCGGAGCGTCATTTGTAATCTGTGCGTCGGATAACTCGCCCGGCGTCTCTGCATCGCCAGCCATAGCGGCCTCTAACGCCTCCTCCGGCATCAGCTCATTCACAGCTTGTGATAAGTCTTCTTTCAAATCAGAGAAAAAGCCCATTCTCACATCCTCCATTCTTTAATCATTACTTATATGGTGAATCCGTTCCGTATCATCTGTAATAGGAACGATCTTCGTATCTTCCATAGCCTGAATCGTCTCAATCAGCTTAGGCAGTGCTTCCACGGTAGTATTCTTCTCGGAGGCATCATGCATCAGAATAATCGCCTCCTCATACTTCCGAAGGTTCGCGGTACAGTTTCTGACGATATCTGACGAGCTGATATAGGAGTTGACCGCATCACCGGAAGAGATATTCCAGTCGAAATAGGACATGTCCTGATCGTCCAAATACGCTATCAACTCATGCATATCAACACGACTGACCGTATTGCTGCTGCCGCCGGGAAATCTGCAGTATCTGCACCAGACCCCCGTGGTGTCATATAGAAATTCCTGTAGTTTACTCAAATCAGCGCTGTAACTGTCTACCGACTGATAGATCTCGTTGTACTTATGACTGTAGGAGTGCATCGCCAAAGTATGCCCTTCCTCTACAATTCTTTTATATAACGCCTGATATTCTTCTTCCTCTTTCCCAACGACAAAGAAAGTTGCCTTCACATCATAGTCGGCAAGGATATCCAGAATCCGTCCCGTATTACTGCTGGGTCCGTCATCAAAGGTCAAATACACCTTGCGGACGCCCTCATCCTCCTGCACCGAATCTTTGCCGGAAACTTCCGTCCTCTTGGATTCATCTACGCCGGATACCGTATATAATGCTGCTTCGGCCTGATTTACGGTATATTCCTCCGTATCTTCCATAAGATCCATAGCAGACATTTCATCTATCATCGCCAGTGTATCGCGCAATTCCTTCTTAATCATACGCAATCTGACTCCCAGAAAAACACACAATATCGTGAGAATCAGTGTCGTGGAAAACAGAACAATGAACATCAACAGCCTCAACCGCCGCCGGATACGCTTGCGCTGCGCAAGTTCGTCCCCCTGCTCGGCATCTGTCTGTGCCATATTCACCTGCTCCTTTTTCCATATTCCTTTATACTATATCACATTTGATGAATTACGAAAAGAAATTTTATGAAAAAAATACAAGAAAAATTATCCTATTGCCTTTGGCGGATATATTGCATTTGTAATGTAGTAAAAAACCGATGCATAAAAAAGACACCATCACTTATATTCCTATAAGCAATGATGTCTTATCAATTCATTTAAATATTACATTTTTGACCTGCTCTATCAGCGCTAAGAGTTCTTTCCTTAGTTCCCTGCCATCTGCTTAGCAACCTCTTCTGCAAAGTTCTCCTCTTTCTTCTCAAGGCCTTCACCTGTCTCAAAACGTACAAATCTCTTGACGGAAAGGTTTGCGCCGTTGTCCTTGCCGACCTGCTCAAGATACTTAGCTACGGTCTGCTTGCCGTCCTCCGCCTTTACATATACCTGTTCTAACAGACATACTTCCTTCAATTCCTTGTTCAAACGTCCGTTGACAGCACCCTCGATTACCTTGTCGGGCTTGCCGGCCATCTTGGGATCGTTCTTGATCTGCTCTGTGATGATTTCCTTCTCATGTGCCTTGTACTCCTCGGACACCTCATCCGTAGACACATACTTGGGATACAAAGCCGCAACCTGCATAGCAATGTTTGTCAGGGCTTCTTTCACCGCATTGTTGACTACATCCGTAGCCGCCTCAACGATAACACCGATTCTTCCGCCGCCGTGAACATAAGATACCGCGCAGCCGTCATTTGCAACGACTTTCTCAAACCTTCTGATCGTCAGGTTCTCGCCGATTACCGCAATCTTATCAACCAGAGCATCCTTCACTGTCTTGGAAGAATCCAAATGCCATTTCTCTGCGAGGAAAGCATCCATATCTGCAGCGCTCGATTCAACCGCCTGCTTAGCGACCGCTTCCACATACGCCTGGAAATCCTCGTTCTTGGCAACAAAGTCTGTCTCGGAGTTCACTTCCACGACAGCTGCTGTCTTCTCATCCTTGACCGCCACACGGCAAAGACCTTCCGCCGCAATTCTGCCGGCTTTCTTCTCCGCCTTAGCCTGACCGTTCTTTCTCAAATACTCAACCGCTGCATCCATATCGCCGTCGGTCTCACCGAGGGCTTTCTTACAATCCATCATGCCTGCACCGGTCATTTCTCTTAACTCTTTTACCATTGCTGCTGTAATAGCCATCTATATTTCCTCCTGATAAATCTATTCTCTACTCATAGTGACATTTAGTTTACTTCGCATCATATAATATCACATGTTATTTATTCCAACTCTTACTCAGCCTCAACTGCTTCTGCCTCCTCGGCCTCCTCAACAACTTCTTCTATATCCTCCGCTTCTCCTGCCGCAGACTGCTCAGGGGTGAATGCCTCTTCTCCCTGGTTAGCCTCAATTACGGCATCTGCCATCTTGGCAACGATCAGTTTAACGGCTCTGATCGCATCATCGTTACCGGGAATGATATAATCTAATTCTTCAGGATCGCAGTTCGTATCACCGATACCGATCAGCGTGATGCCCAGTGTATGAGCCTCCTGAACACAAATTCTCTCTTTCTTGGGGTCTACTACGAAAATACAGTCGGGAATTCTTGTCATGTTCTTGATTCCGCCCAGGTTCTTCTCCAGTTTCTCCCACTCTTTCTTAATCTTGATAACTTCTTTCTTGGGAAGCACATCAAAAGTTCCGTCCTCGGACATTACCTCAATTGCTTTCAATCTGTCAACTCTGGACTGAATAGTCTTAAAGTTGGTAAGCATACCGCCCAGCCATCTCTCATTGACATAGTACATTCCGCAGCGCTCCGCCTCAGTCTTGACAGCATCCTGTGCCTGTTTCTTAGTACCTACGAAAAGAATGGTGCCACCCTGTGAAGCGACATCAAACACTGCCTTGTACGCCTCATCCACTTTGCCTACAGACTTCTGCAAGTCAATGATGTGGATACCGTTTCTCTCTGTGAAGATATACGGAGCCATCTTAGGGTTCCATCTTCTTGTCTGGTGTCCGAAATGTACACCTGCCTCCAATAACTGTTTCATTGAAATAACGCTCATGTCTCTACCTCCGTTTGGTTGTTCTTCCATGTGCCATATATCCGCTGCCACTTCTGCGTCAGGAAGCACCGGCAGTTTCGTGTGTAACGGCTCTGATACACCGTACACTGACACATGTGATTACTTGTTACACGTATGCTTACGCACACTTAAATACGATAGCATAAAATAACCCCTTTTGCAAGGGGTTATCACCAATTTTACTGTTAAAATTTTACTGTCAAATCCGCTGAAAATCCGCAATCTATTCCCTTCCGGTCACAATTCTTGCAATCTGTTCGTCGCTGGCATCGGCGGGAATGGAAAAGGTGCCGGTTCTGAGACTCTTGTCATATCCATTTTGGCACAGAAAAGTATCAAACGTCGCCGCGGAAGTAACCACGCCAACATCCGCCAGCTTTTTCGCCACTGTATAGGAGCTGTCACCACTGTTGATTGTGATCATCTTGACCGTAGCGGCAGTGACCGTTCCTCCTGCACTCTCCCGATCATCATCTTCCGCCTCGGTATCCGAATCATCACCTATCTCCGAGTCATCGGCAGTCAACAGATCAACGGGATCCGTTTGCTCATCGTCGTCGCCTTCAGCTTGTTCTTCCTGTTCGCTTGCATCGATATCTGTTTCGGTATCATTCTCATCATCCGCCGCGATCACATCGTCCTTTTCCGGATCATCCTGAACGCTTCCTGTGTCATCTTGTACATTTTCCGTGTCATTCTGAGGCTGCGCATCTATATCCTGACTATCAGCCTGATTATCGTCCGTATCTTCCGGGACCGCATCTTCACTTCCCGTATCGGACAGAACCGTGTTCTCCACCATACCCAGTTCTTTCGCTCTGGCTATGATCTCGTCATTCGTCATCGTCTTATCTGACGACAATGAGAACCCCATGATGATAGCTGTCACCGCGATACCGATACCCAGACCGCGCAAATAATATTTCCGTTCCATGTGTTATCACCTTTTATCCGACTGCCGTATTTCTTACATACCTTCAAACAGATCGATGACCAGCTTCACTTCGCCCAGTCCCAATCCCAACTCTTTGGCAATCGCCATATTAGACTTGCCCGCTTTGTGCAATTCCAGTATTCTCTCATTACTATTACGCCCGTTATCTTTTCCTTGGGCAAACTGTATATCCATAGAAGCAGCGTTCTCCTGTGCACGCTCCCGCCTGGTACTTCTTCTGGTCCTCGTCCTTCTGCCGGACTCCTCCGCTTCATCCGCTCTCGGAGCAAAAAATCCCATGCTTGCAAACGCTTCGCTTGTAGACATGTCCTCCTCAGGCTCCGCCACGAAATCACCGTCCGATTGATGGATAATCTCTACTCTTCTGGGAGAAATCGGTGTGAAATCTGCCACTGTATCCATCTCTGCGTCAATCGCTTCTTCCTGCGTCTCTTCCCATAAACCTTCGGCATCATCCGTAGCAAATTCTTCCCCGATGATTTCCGAGGCATCCGCCAGAATCGGCGCATCTTTCTGCTGCAGATCTTCCGGTCCAGCCTCATCACGGACCAGTCTCTGCACCTCTTCCACCACATCCTCGTGATAAGGCAGTGCGCTGTGAAGTGACACCAGACCGCCCTTCGTATTCTCCACCGTTCTCATAACGGAACGAATGGCATCCTGCGCCTCCACTGCGGCATCCTCCGCGTCCTTGATCATATCTGCCGCATCATCCGCTGCCTGAAGCACCGCATCAATTTTGTCAGCCGCTTCGGTAGCTGTCAACTCTGCATCCCTGACAGTCTGCTTGATCTCGTCGGTCGCAGCTGTAGCCTCATTAATGGTTGCCAACAGGTTATCATGTTTATCATTCAACATATCATACAGAAAAACGACTTCTTTATGATTCTTGTTTATTTCCTCCAGCACAGTGTCGGAGTATTCATTGATTGCCATGATCTTTTCATTGGTAACCCGCTCCATGGCGCGTTCCGTCTTCTCAATCGAGTATGTCACGGTTTCGTCAATAATATCCTCGACCCGGTCCTTGACATGCTCCGTCTCACTGGCAACCAGTTTCCGAATCTCATCTTCGCTGATCAGCTGAACCTCTTCATCTATGTCTTTCTTTCTCGCAGGCATCAGATAGCCCAGCAGGAATATCACTACTCCGATTACAATCAGAATGATTTCTGTTGCACTCATCTTCATCTGTTCCCTTCTATCATCTATGATAGGTTATAATAATTATACTTCATTTCCGTTTAAATGGAAAAATCGAAAGTATTTGCTTTCTTCATGAGCACTTTGCCGTCAGGATTTTCCTGCAGCTTCTTTTTTCTGGCACGACCACCATCCCCGTGATACTCGTTGCTGCCCTTATCCTTGGCGTCAGAATTACCCTCATGATAATCGGGCTGTTCTCCCTGATTGACCCTGTTCACCTGACGTTCAACCTGTTTGGTCATCTGCTCACCGAAGTTCGCCTGTTCCACCATCGGTCTGGTATCTTCGTTGTGTTTGATCGAAGTAAAATCCTGGGCTCTCGTGATCTGTCCCTGCATCTCCACAAACCCTATAGCCATCTTACCGCCTCCCCAATATATGCAAATAAGCCTTAATACGGTGCCATTTTCACATCACCGCGCTCCTTGACAAAGCGACAATAATGCGCCTCCTTTTGCACCACCATAGAAACATCATCAATACACACCTTAGTACCGGGATAAACCATGCCTTTCACCTTAATCTGCGCCTGCGTGGGGTCACCCGTCTGCTCCATAAGTCCGTTGAGCTCTTCCTCGTTCGCCTTGATTGCCGCATTTTTCTGCTGTCTGGTCAAATCCAGCGCGTGAATCTGTTTCACCTGATCCGGACTGAGCTTGATTCCCTGACTGATTTTCTGCGTCGCCGCCTTCAATACGGGCAGAATCGTCTGCAATGACTTATTATCCTCCTCGATAAGCTTCTGGAGCTGCGCAATCCGACTCTTAACCTGCGGATCGACCCCCACTTCCACAATCGTATCCGCTCCCATCTCGGACCCCAGCGTCTTAACATTGATGCTGCTCGAAGCACATACTCTGCCGCCGGTGATAAATCCTCTCTTGCCGTCCACATTCACTTCGCCGCGCGCCATGATCTGGCTGTGCAGTATGGATTCAGAAGTAATATAACCGTCCGCACGCGCAGTCGCATTCTCAAGAAATTTAGCAACAATGTTTCCTTTGGCTTCCAACATTCCTCTGCCCATACCGTTCATGCCCCTTGCAATAATGATATTGCCGTCCGCATGAAGCTCGGCTCCTTCCACGACACCTTTGACAACGATGTCCCCGTGAGCCTTAATCGAGAAATTCGTAAATACATTGCCGTTGACTTGCACACTGCCTTCATACTCTATGTTGCCGGTAGAATTATCAACATTCTCCACAACAAGCATATCCGATACGAATACCTGACCGTCAACGAGCTCCACATGTCCGTTCACCAACGAAGTGAGCGTAAGTCCATCCTCAGACTTCTCGATATTGTTTCCGAATTTAAATGTCACCGTCTTGACATCTGCCGGTTTAATACGCTCTCCGAAAAGATTTTCACCGTCCACACCGGGCTCTTCCGGATGCAGGACAGCAAGAATGTCACCCTCGTTACAGTGACTTAGTATGTTCAAATTGAAGAAATCCACACTACCGTCTTCCATTAATGTGGGTTTTGCTTTCTTATCCGTATTAAATTTATATTCAATGTAGCCATCCTTACCCTGCACGGGCGGAACACCCTCTGCAATCAGAATCTCCTCGCAGTATTCTCTGTTCTGCAGAAACTCCTCAATCACATCCTGCTTGATGCCGCACTTAATTCCCTTGGTACCCAGGTCGTACACAATCTCCCCCGCGGTGAGTTCCTCTCCTCCCTCGGATGCCGCGTAGAATTTCGCGAATGCTTTCATTTTATCCGGGGAGATCGTCAATTTATAGCATTCCCGCTCCGCAAATCTCTTATTGTTTTCCAGCAAAAGGACCGATTCTTTCTCTGCCGCCTCTTCCACCGCGCGTTTCAAAGTAGGAAGATCACAGGAATACTCCTTCATCGTCATATATTCCATGACATCATTTATGTCAATGGGCTTGCCGCCCTCAGACGGCGGAATAAACTTAATGCTGGTCTTATTCACTTCATTTATCAGTCTAAAATATCCGTTCATTTTTACTTTTTACCGCCCGTTTCTGTTAAAATGCCGATGTAACTGCCAAGTTTCACTTTCATCTTCTGAAGCGCCCTGGTATGCAGCTGTGATATCCTGGATTCAGAAACTTCCAGAATATTGCTGATTTCTTTCAAAGTCAATTCTTCATAATAGTAGAGAAGAATGACTTTACGCTCCTTTTCCGTCAGGGTCTCCAGCGCTTCCGCAAGTTTCTTTTTTAACTCATCCCTCTCCAAAACTTCTTCCGGGCTGTCAAAATGAGCGCTCTTTGTATGACTCGCTTCGTTAGGCACTTCACTGCCCTGTTCCAGGAATTCGTTCAGAGATACAACATTGGTAATCTTCATCTGGGACTGCCAATCCAGATATTCGTCTCCCGAGATACCCAGCCCTTCGGCGATCTCATCGTCCGTGGCGCTTCTGCCGCACCGGACTTCGATATCTTTGATCACAGCGTCTATTTTTTTCTGTTTCTGTCTGATGGTACGCGGAATCCAATCCATCTTGCGAATCTGGTCCAAAATTGCGCCCCTGATTCTAAGACTGGCATACGTCTCAAACTTAACGTCCTTGAGGAAATCAAATTTGTCGATTGCATCAATCAGACCAAATATACCATAGCTGACTAAATCCTCATATTCTACATTGTACCCCAAATACATACTCAGCCGACCTGCCACCACTTTCACAAGAGGAGCATACTCTAATATGATTTTTTCCCTGATCTCGGGAGATTGCGTCTTCGCATATTCCTCCCAGAGTTTCTTTTTGCCTGCCTCGTCCATATGCGTTATTATTCATCCTTTTCAATCGCTTCAGAATTTACGGTCAATCTGTCTTCTTCTGCGAGTTCCTTCTCGATGACTTCGCCCTCTTCCATGTAGGCCTCTTCTATCTGTTTCTCAAACTTATCCAGCATATACTTAAGCAAACTTCCGGCTATATAAAACCCGATCAGAACGCATAACAGAATAATCAGCATAGTCTTCGTTTCATAGTGCAGAATACGCATTGTGATACTTGTTATCGCCCCTGCGAGCAGCATCACAAAAGGCGGGATCAGTCTGCGCTTCTTAGCCCGACGCTCACGCTCTTGTGCCTCCCGCTCTTCTCTGGCTTCCCGCTCTTTGCGGGTCTCTGTCTCATTCTGTGTAACTTTCTCACTATCGCCCGTATCCTCTTGACTACTATCTTCGCCAACATCCTCTACGTCGATATTTTCTTCGCCGGTATTTACTGTTTCGTAGTCCACTTCACTATCCTTCCACCGTATCTATCCGCCTGCTAGATCACGTATTCCGGCTTTCCTACCGCACGGATCACAAAATCTCCCGTCTCCGGATAAAAAATTACGGTTCTACCATAACTCTTACCTGTATCTTCCGCTAAAATAGGTATCTTCAACTGCGCCAGTTTCTTTTTTGTCGCCTCCACGTTACGCTCACCAACGCGAACCATATCGTTTTTATTCTGAAAAGCAAACATCTGCGCGCCGCCTGCAATCTTAGCCACCAGGCGGGATCTGCTTGCCCCCTTGGCCACTACCTGCTTGATCAGTTCCTCTATGCCCGTATCCGCAAACTTGGGAATATTTGTATTATTGCGAATAGCGCTGCTGTCCGGAAGCATAATATGCGCTAATCCGCCGATCTTCGTCACCGGATCTCGAACAGCAATACCAACACACGAACCCAATCCCAAGGTAGTTATGCTATCAGGACTGACACACACGTTCAAATCAGCCATACCAACCTTTATCATATTGCCCATAAGATGACATCTCCTGTTTACACTTATCAATCTGCACTTGTCAGTGCTTTACCTTAAGCAATTCCTAATGCCTTTAATATCTTACCGTAGGAATCCAAATCCGGAATAAGAATAAAATATCCGTCTAAAACCTGCTCATCAAAAAACTGTGTCTGGATCAACAACATCTTATCACCAAGCTCACCAAACTGAATCGCCGGCACACTAAGAATTGCTCCCGCCATATCCACCGTCAAATCGGGGATTGACGGATAAATTACCAGATTGGTCAAACTGGACAGAGAATTCAGGTAAGCTCCCGTGATAATGTTTCCAACTTCCTTGAGTGCGGAAAACTCCATCTCGGAAAACTCTTCTCCTGCCACTTCCATACCCATCAGTTTATCCACAAGATGTCTTGCTGCCTGCTTTTCCAACAGGAACATAATACTGCCGGTAATGTCTCCTTCAATGGCAAGATAAATACCGGCCATGATTGTTTCCTCACCGCCCATCATCTCGCCCATCTCTTTAAATTCCAGCATTTTAACCTGCGGAACAGACATGTCTACCTTACACTGCATCAATTGCGCAAGTGCGGTAGTTGCATTACCTGCTCCGATATTGCCTATTTCCTTTAAAACATCGAAGTACTCATTCGACATTTTCTCTATGGTCACTTCACTCACTGAGAAACCTCCTAAACATTTTCAGCCACTACGATGTTCAAGTCGAGCAACGAAATTAATCCGCCTTCACATTTGCCGATTCCGCACAAAAAGCTGTCCTTTTCCTCCTTGGAATCGTATGCGATTCTCTCGATCTGATCGTTCTCCAGCGTGACAACTTCCTGTACCTCATCAACAATCACACCGATCGTGCCCTGCTGCTCCAGTTTCAGAATAATAATCCTGCTGGATTTTGTCTCCACATCCGCCTCCAGGCCCATCTTGATACGGATACTCATAACAGGAATTACCTCGCCGCGCAGATTGATAACGCCCTTCAGATATGCATCCACCTTCGGCACTCTGGTAATATGCTGCATTCTTACAATATTGTCTATGTACTTAATATCGATTCCGTACTGTTCATCACCGAGTCTGATCACAATGAACTGTGTGGTTTCACCAACTGTTTTCAATTCGCTTACTTCACTTATTTCACCCATGTCGCTGTTCCTCCCTCTGCTTAAATCAATGCATTTGCATCCAGAATCAGAGCTACTTCACCGTCTCCGAGAACGGTTGCACCGCTGATAATCTTGCACTTGCTGACATATCTGCCCAATGACTTGATTACGATTTCCTGCTGTCCGATCAGCTCATCTACAGCCAGAGCCGCCAATTTGTCACCCTTCTTGACAACAACGACTACCAGGTTATCATCAGGGTTTTTCTTGCTCTCCACGTCCAGTATCTCATTCAGACGGATCAGCGGAATGACAACGTCACGGAGCTGAATAACTTCCTTCGCCTGCACAAGTTTCACATCATCGGGAGTGATATCCTCGATCGTCTGGATAGAACCAAGGGAAATCGCATACTTTTCATTGCCGATATCTACCATGAGAGCCTGGATAATAGCCAGAGTCAGCGGCAGCCGGATAATCCATGAGCTTCCCTCACCGAGTTTGCTCTTAACCTCCACTTCACCACTTAAGGCTTCAATCTTGGATCTTACAACATCAAGACCTACACCTCTTCCCGATATATCGGACACGACTTTTGCGGTGGAGAATCCTGCGTTAAACAACAGATCGATACTCTCCTTCTCGCTCATGTTTTCAGCCTGCTCGGGAGTGATAATGCCTCTGTCGATAGCCTTGTTTCTAACTGCTTCCGTATCAATACCGTTACCGTCATCCCTTACTTCGATGACAACGTTGTTACCGTCCTGATATGCCTCCAGGAAGATGGATCCCACTTCCGGTTTGCCCCTCTCCAGACGCACTTCGGTAGGTTCCAGACCATGGTCTGCAGAGTTACGAAGTAAGTGCATCAACGGATCGCCGATCTCATCAACCACGGTACGGTCGAGTTCTGTCTCTTCACCCGACATGTACAGCTCCATCTTCTTGCCCAATGTTCTTTGCAAGTCACGAACCATACGAGGGAATTTGCTCACTGTGCTCTCAATGGGCACCATTCGAACTTTCATAACCGACTCATGCAGAGAAGTTGTCACACTCTCCAAATACTCTATCTGCTCATTCACAGCAGTGCTCGCCGTACCTGATGCTGCAGATGCGGATACGAGGGAGTTCTTCGCGATAATAAGCTCACTCACCAGATTCATCAGTGTATCCAGTTTCTCGATATCGACTCTGACGGTTCTGTTGACTACAGGCTTACTTGTCGCTGCTGCGGCTGCAGGTTTTTTGTCCTCGGCTTTCTTCTTGCCGCCCTTAGCCGGAGCTGCTGCAGGCTTGTTTGCTGCGGGTGCTGCCACAGGTGCCGCTGCAGGTGCTGCCGCCTCAACAGGTTTGTTCTCTTCCTGTGCCTTATCGGATTCCGCCGCTTCCGGTATGGATGCTTCCTCCGTATCTACCACAGCAGTATTCGGGTCAAACGCATCGCCGATAACATCCTCGATTTCGGATACTCCCTTGGCTGCTGTAATAATCTGATCAAGAGGAGTATCTGTCACGATGATCAAGCTGAAATCCAGATCAAACTTCTCATCCTCTATATCCTGTGTGGAAGGGTTTGATACAATAACCTCACTCGTCTCCTCGATTGCCTTAAATACAAGGAATGCCCTGGCTGCCTTTAAGATACAAGCCTCCTGTACTTTGACAGTCAGACCGTATATCTTCTTACCTTCCTCAAGGGCTCCCTTCAATACACTTTTCTCAGCATCTCCGAGTTTAATCTCCAGCCACTTGCGATCCCCCACATCACTTGCAGGTGCCGCTGTGGGAGCGTCAGCCGGAGTCTCCTTGGCAGAAGCATTGTCACCCGCATCGCCTGTACCGTCTCCGCCGTTTAAGATATCGTTTAGCTGTTTGATCAACGGCTCATTGTCGTTCGTACCTTCATCAGCACTCTCACGGATGTTGGTAGTATACTCCTCCAATGCATCGAGGCACTGAAAAAGCACATCAATCATGCTGGCTTTCACGGTAATGTTGCCGTTACGAACCTCGGAAAATACATTCTCCATATCATGGGTCAGATTCTGCATCCTCTTGTATCCCATGGTGCCGGCCATACCCTTAAGAGAGTGGGCGGCACGGAAAATCTCATTGACCGTATCCATATTGCCCGGATCCTGCTCCAATAAGAGAATCTGCGTATTCAGGTTCTGCAAGTGTTCATTTGTTTCATCAAGGAAAATTTCGAGATATTGACTTACGTCCATACTATTTTACCCCCACGTTCATTATTATTTCCTGTGCAATTTGGTCAAGCGGTACGGTCTGGTTCGCCAAGCCTGTATTCACTATGCTTCTGGGCATTCCATATACCGCACACGTACTTGCTTCCTGCGCAATCACATGAATCTTTTTCTTTTCTTTCAGATGTACGATTCCTTCCGTACCATCGGCTCCCATGCCCGTCATGACAACACATACGACCTGATCGTACCGGCTGTCCATCAGAGATTCGTACATATAGTTGGCGCACGGCTTCACACCCTCACGCGCCGGCTCGTCGGTATAATGAATACTGTACCTGCCCGGCTCGGCCTGAATATTCAGATGTTTACCGCCCTTGGCTATATATACCGTCCCCGCCTCCAGGACATCCCCCTCCGCGGCCTCTTTGACATTGATCTCGCTCAGGGAGTTGAGCCTTTCCGCCAGTGATGCGGTAAATCCTGCCGGCATATGCTGGACGATCACCACAGGTGCCTTCAGATTCTTAGGAAGCCTCGGAACTACCGACTGCAATGCCCGTGGACCGCCTGTGGAACTTGCCAGTGCCACGATCTTATTCCCCGTCACATCGGCGGCATGTCTGCCAACAAGCTCGACCATCTTCTTGGCGGTCTTTAACTCACCCATAGAGAACGACTTGCCAAGGGCAGGTTCCCTGGACTCAGCCACCGCCGACAGCACACGGATCAATCTATTCTTGAACGCATCGGTTCTGCAGTCCATCGCGTTGTTGGGTTTATGTACGAAATCCAGCGCTCCCAATTCCAACGCATCCAGCGTAGTCTTGGCACCCTCTTTCGTATCGGTACTCGCCATCAGGACTCTCACCGATATCTTGCGCTTCTGGAGTTCCCTCAACAGCTCAAGTCCGTTCATCTGCGGCATATTGACATCCAACACTACCGCATCATACGACTTCCGGCTCAGCAGATCCAATGCTTCCAGACCGTTAACGGCCCGATCTTCCACATGGAATCGCTCATCATTGTCTATTATATCACACAGCACCCTTCTCATGAGTGCAGAGTCGTCAACTACTAATATTTTTTTCAAATTATTAATCTCCCGTCTCTAAGATTAGTCCCCCATCTGGTTCTTCAGTGTCCTTCTTTCCTCATCAAATATGTACTTAATAATCTCTTCTCTCTCCGCTGCATTCATATTGACATACTGAACTCTGTGCTCATATGCGTCCTTGCGATTTTCCAAAGCACGCACACTCAACACTTTGCCGACAAGATTGTATTCCTTGCTTTCACCGTGAATGAGAAGACTGTACTTACATAAAATCATACTCTGCGGCTCATAGGCGTAATTGGCCACGAAACGAAGTCCTCCGCCGCTGATATCCACGATAACACTGCTCTTAAGCGGAAGCTGAGGTGTAAGCGCTTCGCTATCACCTTGATCTCCCCTCATAGCTGCCTCCTCTTCCTCCTGAAGCTGTCTTGAATTCATCTCCAACGCACAGCTGAATCGATAATACTCCCTTCGCTGATGTTTGCGCAGGTTACTGATCAGGTCAAGCACCAATACATAAAGGCTGTTATTTTTATATCGGTCCACAACCCTTGCGTAACACTGATACAAACCGCCGGAAGTATAAAAATATAAATCGAACTCAGCGTCCACCGGCAAAAGAACCAGCTTAGACTGCTCCATCGGCATGGAAATTTCCACTCTGTCGTCAGAGAGAATATCTATAACCTGACTCTGATAACCTTTACGCTCCTCTTTACCGGCACCGCTATTGGAACGGTCTATCGTCTGGAGATCTACACGGCATCCCGGTGAAACATATTTTGATAAAAGTTCTGCCATTTTCCTTTCCTCCCGCTCAATTTACCCAGATACACTACCTTTTAGATATAATATGAGAGAAAAATGCCGCCATACCACGCCTGGTCAAATTTGCGCTCACTTCTTTGTTCATCAGTTTTGCCGCAATCGCCTCGTAGGCAATCGCCGATCTCGCACGCGGATTATCCAGCGATACGGGCATTTGCTGCATCACTGCCTTTGCCAGTTGGTTATCCTGCGGTATCATTCCCAGATAAGTGATCGGAACTTTTAAATATCGTCCGACCACCGCTTCCAGTTTCGCGTACAGCGCCTCCGCCTCCGCCTCACCGAACACTTTGTTGGCGAGTACTTTGATCTGCGAAGTTTCAGCCGAGTACCTCGGATGTCTGCTCAGAGCTTTGAGCAGCGAATAAGAATCCGTGATAGAAGTCGGTTCCGGCGTAGTCACGAGAAGAATCTCACCGCTCGCCACAAGAAATTCCAGTACGGCGTCGGAGATGCCTGCACCGGTATCCACAATAATAGTATCCGCCATCTCATCCAACTCGACAAGGTTTTGAATGATATAATTCAGGTAATCTTTACTCAGATTAGACATACCGGCTATGCCGGAACCGCCGGAAATAAAGCCCACTTCCATCGGCCCCCAAGTGATAATGTCCCGTATATTTTTACCCTGATAAATTAAATCACACAAGTTATGTTTTGGCACCGCACCAAACATGATCTCAATGTTTGCCAATCCGAAATCTGCATCCAGTATAATTACTCTCTGACCCATCTTGCGAAACTGTATTGCAAGATTAATCGCTGTATTGGATTTGCCTACGCCACCTTTACCGCTTGTAACGGTAATTACTCTCGCTAAAGGGCGCTGTGGCTGGCTGCTGGCTTTAATGATATTTCTTAATTGTTCAGCCTGATCCATGAGCCTTCCTCCTTAGTGTTTTCCTCCGAGTAATTGTTTCACCGTACTCTGTGGATTAAACTCTTCAATGTCATCCGGCACATTCTGCCCATAAGTCACATACGAAAGTTCCGCATTCGTATACAATCTTAAGTTGAGCAGATTACCCAGCGTGGTGGTTTCATCCAGCTTCGTAAAGATCAGCTTAAAGTCCGTCATCTCCCTGTAAGCTTCCGCTATGCTGATCAGATCACGGTATTTCGTCGTTGCGCTAAGGACAAGATAGACTTCCTTCTCCGCCTTGCCGTCCACGGAATGAATAAACTTATTCATACTTTCCTTCTGTGTAGTGTTCTGATGAGAATGTCCCGCCGTGTCCACCAAGATATAGTCATAGTCCTTAAAGTCCTCCATCGCTTTCTCGATCTCTTCCACCGTATAGATGATGCGGAACGGTACTTCGAGAATGTTTGCGTAGGTGCGAAGCTGCTCCGCCGCCGCAATACGGTAGGTATCTGCGGTGAGAAGCGCAACCTTTTTCTTCTGGTCAACCCTGAAGATTGATGCAATCTTGGCGATCGTAGTTGTCTTGCCCACACCGGTAGGGCCGAGAAAGAATACCATCTTAATGCCCTTGGAGGCAGGTGTAATGCAGCTCGGCATACCGAATTTGAGAATCATCTTCTGATAAATATTGGCAAGTGCATAGTCAAAAGGCATATTGGGCTTATTGACCTGCGCGATCTCGTCAAGAATCTCCCTTGCATACTGATCATCCACTTCATTGTCAAGCATCGTGTTGTGAAGCAGCTTCATGAATTTATCGATTTCCGTCTCTTCCTCTTCCTTGTTGTCCTTACCCTCTTTATCCTCATCGGGTTTCTGCAGCTGCTGCTCTAAAAGGTACTGCAGGCTGTCCAGTTTCTCCTCAATGGCGCTGTTCTCCTTCTTGACCGGCTCCTCCTGTATAATGGGCGTACTTTGAACAGGCTTCTCTTCCTTCGTTTGGCTGGATGCTATGACATTGTTGATGGCAGATACCGCCGCCGTATATCTCTCGCTCTCTTCCTCCAGTGCCACCGTCACCTCAGTCATGGGAGCTTTCAGGAATGCAAAAAACCCCTTCGCCCTAACATCCTTGACATTCATGACTACAACACCTTCGCCAAGTTCTCTCTTGGCAATATCCACTGCCTCTTTTTCTGTTTTTGCGGTAAATTTCTTAATTATCATTATGCTGTCACCATCCCAACAGACTGTAATTCAAT
>JAFLTD010000229.1 GCA_022510625.1 Lachnospiraceae bacterium | reverse complement strand
CAGAACACTTTTTTACATTGTATGAAATGTTCTGAGGGGTTATGACTACTTTGGTATATTCATATTTGGGCTCACCTTTTATCGCTTTTCCCTTGCTTGATAGAGACATGGTAACTTCGAATATATCCATAAAATAATTGCACAAATTTAGGCATTATTTTTTGCTAACGACTCATAATTGTAGTTTGTCAAGTGAGAAGTCAACAAATCATCATTCATCAATTTCAAAAATGCATTTTTTGATTTTTTTGTATCCAATATAAATTTGTCCATTTTATCATTTAATTTTAAAGGATTCTTTTCGAAATAGGTATGCCATTTTGAAAACTCTATAATAGTTTTATTATCTACATTACCTATAACTTTAGAATCTTTATATACCCTTGTCAATTTTCGAGCAAAGGAAATATCATCCAGTTCATCTGACAGTACTTCCACATTATCTAAAATGTTCATATTCTCGATTGCTTGTATGCTCTTTTTAGCCTCATTTACCACAATATTATAGAAAGAACATACCCTCTCCATTTTCTCAATGTCCACTATGTAAACTACATCGTTTAAAAGAAAAAACTGACAATTAAAATCTACTCTTAAAATATCTTGATCAAATTTTTTCAGTCTATTTGAATGCGGTATCGGAGTAAGCATATAGCGATCTCTCTTTAAAAGGCTTATGGGGTATTGCTGCTTGTACATGACAAGTTTTTGTTGCGCATTACCAATGACTATTATAAATGCTATAATTTTGTCCAAACTATCCTGATCAAAACTAAATGTAGAAATCTCATTAGATTCATCTGATACTTTTTTTAACATTTCCATTTCAATGGGAAATTCATCTAAATCATAATAATACAATCCATTTGCTCGTTCATCGGCCGACGAAAGTTTCAATATCTCATTATCATCATCATACGATAAGAGTTTATTTTCTAATGAAGACGCAAATCCCTCAAGCAATTCCTGTGATGTGTTATCATTAATATCTTCTTCATCAGCAATATTAATAAATTTTATTATCTTTTCTTCATCACCTTTTAAGACCGCATACAAAATAATCCCAATCTTTTCTTGTAATAACTTTTGTACCTCAATTCTCAAATCTTTTGTGAACATAATCATACCCCCTTGCAAAATAAACATTGTCACTTAATGATAAATATTTAATAGTATCATCTTTTTTTAGTTTTCCATGTACAATTACTATTCCCTGTCCAAAACCACCATTTGATTGACAGGTTATATTATATATATTAAATCCCATAAGTACTAATGAAGGGTTTGTATAATACAAATTGGTTTTTACGAAAATACAACCTATTATTATAATGACCGCAAATAGAACGAATATTTCTCTACCTGTCTCCATGGGAAAACATACCATAGGGATAATATAAGTCGCAAGAAACGATAAATTCTCATAGTTAATACTTTCGCATTGCTCAATTTTAACAGGCAAATCTTTTGCATTTTTTAGCATATCCCTAAATATTATATATCCAATTCCACCTAATAAAATTAATATGATACAAACACATGGAACAATATTTTTTACAAGTACGGATTTCCATACTATCCATGTCATATTACATCCTATTTCTGACATATCTGCCTTTAAAACTATTAACATAAATAATAGTATCCATAGCGAAATTAGATAAAGGCATAATTTCAAAGTAGTAACTCCATTTTCGTTTTGTTTTTTCAACAAAATCCCTTCTCTCATTTATATTAACGTATATTTACCTCTTCTTACAAATACCTTGCCAGTTTTTCGCTAAAATGTACACTTTTTGTCTTCCAATAGCATTTTCCATTAGTATTTTAGCTCGTTTATCCTTTTATTCTCTATCCCTATCCGCTGAAATGTATGATTTATTTCATTCGAGATATGAATAACAATATATTTATTATAATAAACTATGTATATAATTTCAATACAAATACATAACTGAAGAAAAAGAGATGATATTAAAAAAAGAAAATTCTTCTATATTTCTACAATACACTCAATGTATTTACCAAAGTTATGAATCACTTTCAGTCTAATATTGGGTGCAAATAACAGTTCGCTTTCACCCATATCGGCAACCAAATCAACATAAACGCACGGCGTTCCTTTTGGAACGTACATCTTAAATAGTGTATGCTGCTTGAGTATTGCATATGGCCTACCCTTTATCGAATCCAGACAAATCGTAGTACTAAAATATCCTTTATACTCTATATTTTTTAGTGTTTTATGATGGATAATTTATAGTTATCC
>JAFLTD010000228.1 GCA_022510625.1 Lachnospiraceae bacterium | reverse complement strand
TAGGGTTTCTCTATTTTATCATAAAACTTGCTGACGGCGAACGGTTTGTCAAAACCGTTTGTGGATGGCAACTTCACAAGGGATAGCCGCTTTAGCGGCGCAAGGGGCGCTGCCCCTTGTTCGGAGCGGAGCGACGCAAACTGCCCTGACTTTCGCCAGTCAGGGCTGGGCCTCGCAGAGCGCAATTCATACATGGTCGGCAGACCATGTATAGAAGTGCGCCCTTGTTTCCAAGGGATTAAATCTGCAAGAGTGAATTTAGGAATTCTACCTCATCGGTGGAAAGCTCATAATATCCGTCCCCGCAAATGAATACGCAGACAGCGGGGAAGTAATCGACCGTAAGCTCAAATCCGCGATCCGTGGTAACTTTAATGATACACTCCCCCTCATTCCAAAGTTCATGAGCCTTGTCAAACAAGGAGATCTCACTGGCTGTGATGGAGCCCAATTCTTCACTGTAGCTGATGCCATCGTTTCCATTGGCGTCATACCACGCCTGGGCAAACCGCCGTCCGCCTTCCTCATGCCCGATATTGACCTTACCCGAAAGGATTTCCAAGATAGCTTCGATGGTGGTCTCATTGTCAATATCAAACAGATACTGGAAGTCAGGCGCAAGAACCTCCATTTTCTCCAAAGAATTTGGCAGTCCGTATGCCGCAAGGACGGCATCCGATGTGTCACCAATTTCAACGGGAACAGTAAGCCAGCTACAGACATAGAACGCATAACCGGTTAGTGTATCTGCGATACAGATGGAGTCATATTCCGGATACTTAACGAAATGATAGACCTGGCTACCGATGATCGCCTCGTCTCCGCAGGCTGTTACGGTTCCCATCAGGCTCCCGAGATCATCTTCGGTGATTTGATAGCGATTGCTCCCGTCTAAGCCGGTTGCGCCATTGGGAACAAGCCCATAGCGTACACATTCATCGAAAGAAATCGGGAAATACATGGCGGTGCTATTCCCGTCCAGATAGAAACCATATGCTACGCTGTCTTGAGTTTGGCTGTCTCCTTTCTGTGCGCTTGACCCCGAGGCCATGTATGAGTGTTCATTTTGGGGGTCCGCTGGCGCTTCAGCCGTTCTGAACCGATATGCGGCAAAGACGCTGACAGCCACCAGACACAGACACGCCACCATTACGCCCCATTTGACCCAAACGGATTTCCTTTGGTTCGGTTTTTCATCCGCTGCTTCCACATAGGTAGGATCGATTAACCCCATCTTATCTAAAAATTCATTGCCTCTCATAAAGTGTAACCCTCCTTTTCAAGATGTTCCCGAAGCCGGTTGCGGCATCGAAAGAGTGTGGTTTTCACTTTGCTCTCAGACAGTGCAAAACGTTTGGAGATGTCAGCTATGGAATCCAGATACCAATATCGGCGAATGAAAATGTTCCTTCGTTCTTTGTCCAGTGCGCGAAGAAATCCGTTGAGTGCTTCACTTAATACCATATCATCTATACGGCACTCGACATCGTCTGGGGCAGGAATGCATTGCTCCATCTCTGCACTGAGTTCACATATATATGCGCTACGTTTAAGTCTGCTGCGATCACGACAGAAATTCAAGGAAACATAGCGAGTGATCCGAGCCAGAAAAGCATACAGATAACTTCTCGGCTCATGAGGTGGAATCGTGGTCCATGCTTCCAAATAGGTATCGTTTTCACATTCTTCGGCAGTCTCCTGGTCATTGACTATTCCGTGGGCCAAAGCGCGCAAACGGGTTCCGTATTTTTCGGAAGTCTGTCTGATGGCCGCTTCATCACGACGCAAATATAGCTCGACAATTCGATTATCATCCAAGGCTTTCATCTCCTTTCTTTCCATATCGAAAGGCCTTCACCCTAATAATCACCGTTTAGGGCATGAAGGTTACACTTTCCAAAAAAATTATAGCATAAATTTTTGAATATTTCGACATCATCCTTTAGTGCCGTTTGTGTTTGTTTAATCACTTGCCGCTTGTCGGTGTTCCTTAAAACATGTGGCAGTCATAGCGTCTTTCACCAAAAGGAAAAAAGTAATGGACGCATTGGCGGAACTGTGCTAGAATAGTGAGAAAGAAGGTGAGAACGATGGACGGGGAAACGACAATCGCCCAAGGGCTGCACGTCACGGATGACAGTGCAGGCTATGATGCCGCCTGCAAGCGTGTCCTTTCTGAAAAGGCAATCTTGGCGCGGATTATGAAGTCCTGCCTGGAGGAATACAAAGATTGTGATGTCAACGATATTGCCGAGAAGTACATAGAGGGCCAACCCCAAGTGT
>JAFLTD010000227.1 GCA_022510625.1 Lachnospiraceae bacterium | reverse complement strand
TAGATTATCATATAATTATTTTCCGAAATTCGCAACCTATTTTTTTGCTTTTTATGCTCAAAGGCCACAAAACGGGCAAAATTGCCATAATTAACCAATTACAGGCTTTGGTGAAGCATTCTCAATCCAGCTCAAAACTGTATGATTTTGTGTCCTCGCTGTATTCACGCATATCGAGAGTTCCCTTCTCGCCTATCAGGTTGGGCAGGATATACTGCAGTTTCATAATCTTCTCATCGATATATTGGTCATCTCCCAGCGCAACCTTCGCATCACCGAACATCAGAGTAACCCTGTAATCCGGATCAAAATAAATTCTGTCCGCAGACATGGAATATCTTTCCAAAAGCTGTGTGATATTCAACACCTCATCAAACACTTCCGGCTTCTCCACCGGCAAGCGTTCATGAAGAATGACATAATCGAATTTCAGTCCCGTCACCTGTGGAATACCCGCCGTATCCTCCGCGGAGGTTTCCACAACGATGCCGTCCTTGTCAAAATACACATATTGTCCCAGATAGGACACATATCCGGCCAATGCCTTCTCATACACTGTGATACGAATGGTATCCCTAGTTTCTATCGTCACATCCATCGTCTGGATAAAAGGGATATCTTCCATTCCCTTATCCTTATATTTCAGCGATAGAAACAGCGAGTTATGACCGAATCTGCCTCCCATTACCATATCCATAATTTCTTCGTTGGTATAATGGACATTCCCCTCCACATATACTGTAGTGACCGTGTAATTACGGATAATATACTCATATCCCGCAATCAGGATGACCAGAAGAAAAAGCAGCAAGACGGACAGAATGAGCAGTCTCTTGCTTTTGCCAAAGCGCAGCTCTTCCCTCTGTCCGCCCTTATTTCTGCCTGCCCTGACAGCATTGTTCCTGACAAGCCGCAGATTAGGATTCTTCCTCTTTACTTTTCTAACCGTTTTCCTTTCAGCCATCTATAAACCTCGTGTTTTGTTCCGCCCCGAAGACCGATGTGCCGTTAACCCTGAGACTTAGGCAAGTTCCACATCCGCTCCCAGCTCTCTTAAGCTAAGCACGATATCCTCGTATCCTCTGTCTATATAGTGGCGGTTCGTTACAATGCTGGTTCCTTCAGCCGCCAGCGCCGCGACCACAAGTGCGGCTCCTCCGCGCAGTTCCGCCGCATGCACAATGGCACCGTGGAGTCTGCTGTTTCCGCCAACGTGCGCCACATTGCCATGAACGGTAATATCGGCCCCCATCTTACAGAGCTCCGGCACAATGCGGAACCGGTTCTCAAAGACAGTTTCTTCTATACATCCGCCATGTTCCGACACAGTCATGACCACCATGAACGGAGACTGCATATCCGTGGGAAATGCAGGATAGCAGCCGGTTGTCACTGTATGGCGGATACTCTCATGATCCTTGCCCGTCACCAGAATACCGTCCGGTTCATACTCGATTGCCGCACCCATCATGACCGCCTGAGACAGTACACTCTCCATATGATCTACCGGTGCCCCTCGCAGGAAAATACGGCCACCGGTACACATACATGCACTCAGGTAAGTTCCCGCCACGATGCGGTCCGAAGGGACACGGTACCTGACCGGTGCAAGCCTTTCCACACCGTGAATGACCAAGCGGTCCGTGCCGCTTCCCTCGATCTGTGCGCCCGCGTACTGCAGGAACTCGCACAGCGCCTGTATTTCCGGTTCTCTGGCTGCCGGCTCAATAACCGTCACACCGTCCGCCATCACTGCGGCGAGAATCAAATTCTCCGTAGCCCCGACACTGACAAAGGGAAGTTTCAGCGTGGCGCCCTTGAGCCTTGTCACCTCCGCGCACAACCCTGCCTCATTCTCTTCTATCACGACCCCCATCTGCCGTAGGAAACGCATATGCAGGTCGATGGGTCTGGCGCCTATCACACAGCCGCCCGGATATTCCATGCAGACACTTCCCGTCCTGGCAAGCAGTGCACCCACAAGCATAACGGAAGAACGCATGACGCCTACCGAATCCGAAGGCATGTCACACTCTGACAGTCCTTCCGTATTCACCCGCACAAGCGTTCCTTCTCTCTCTACGATACAGCCCAGACTCTCCAACAATCTCTGCATATGGTAGACATCGGAAATATTCGGGCAATTCTCTATTTCACATGTGCCGTTTATCAACAGTGTCGCTGCAAGGATCGGCAGCGACGCATTTTTTGACCCTTGTATTGTGGTCTGTCCGTCCAGACAGTTACCGCCATAGATACGAATAGCATCCATATTCCTTACCTCGAATCTA
>JAFLTD010000226.1 GCA_022510625.1 Lachnospiraceae bacterium | reverse complement strand
TATGCGTACGGAGTTGTATCGAAGTGGTCATAACGGGGCGCACTCGAAATGCGTTAGCCCTCCGGGGCACGAGGGTTCGAATCCCTCCAACTCCGCTTGAGGAATCGGAACTTAGGTTTCGGTTCCTTTTTGCATAAATAAAATCTTAATGCGAGTTTTTAGTATATAGTATTAAACAATTATATCATAAAGTTATTTTATTTTCATTCGGAATTCATATAAAGACGGATTATACCAAAGAAGCTGTCGACCGGGAAAAGAGAAGTCATTTTCCTCCTATTTTAAAAAAAATATGTCTTCTGTGTTGTATGGATGTGTTTTGCATAGCAGTTTCAATTCATTCAAGGGTTGGTCATACTTATATAGTAACCAATTCGCTGTATACGGTTCAGAATTATCAAGCATACTTACAACTATTCGATCATCTGAGATAACTATTTCACCGTATTCGACCTTATTTGTTTCGTATTTCTGAATACAATTTGTTAATTCAGGGTACGTGTCAACTGCTGCTATTTCTTTTAATCTTGATAAAACCTTGATATTACCTTTGGATAAGAACTTCGGAGAAAAATTATTGTCTACAGAAGCGGTTGAATTATCATATTTTAAATATGAAGGCTCACCATTTCCATTGTCTACTGCAAAATATATATTGTTATTTATCGTGATAAGACAAGGATCTCCATTTTCAATCAAAACATCATATCCTGCGAATTCCAAAATCTGTTGCGATTCTTTTAAAACGGTTTCCCGATATTCGCTTTGAACACGACTTTGCTCTGTATATTCATTTTCATCAATTGATTTGATAATCCCATATTTAGTATTTACTTTATAATAGACATCTTTAGACGGGTATAGCACTATAAAGTTCATCGACTGCTTGATCAGTATATCGCTTTCCAGAGTATTAAAGTAATATCCCTTCAAAACGTTTATCGCTATTCCGATTCCGCCAAAAATCAGCACGCAAATAGATATTATTCTTATATGTTTTATATTTTTTTGTTCTTTAACGCTTTTTAAAAATGTAAGAAAAGTCACACAAACACCCAAAATTAACAGCACAAGCAAACTGATGGGTATGTAATTGAATTCATCAATGTACATAAAACAAATCTCCCTCCATGAATATAATTAGGTCCGGAATTGGTTTTTGGCAATAAAAACAGATACAGCCGTTTTGCAATTTATTGCCTGTATAAATAATCTTCTATTTTTTGACCGTCCTTGTATCCCTTTTCATAGAGTTGCTGCAATGCAGTCCTTTTGCGGGATAGGGTACTGACGCCACAAGTGTCATCCGGTGCAACGATCAATACCTTTCCCTGCTTCGCATATTCCTGAGCCTGAGCCACACTCTCGTTATACAGTTGTGCTCTCTGACATAATTTTTCCGCTGCATTGGGATATTGCCTGCGGATGCGGGAAGCAATTTTTTCATCCTGTTTCGAATCGCGAAGCATATGCTCCGGTCTCGTCAGAATCACCACAACCCGGTCGCACCCCAATTCAAACGCTTTATTCACCGGAACGGGATCACCCAGCGCACCGTCATAATAAGCTCGTCCCTGCACAGCGTAAGGTCTGCACACAAAGGGTATGGCTGAGGACGCCTTCATGATATTATAATCGTCCTGCCGTACATCTCCCTTATCAAAATACTTCACCTGACCTGTATCCACATCCGTAGCGACAACAAAAAACTCCATAGAACTATCGTGAAAAGCAGGGTAATCCAAAGGATATTCTCCATCGGCATTGGAAAGTGTACCATACACATAGTCCATATCCACATAAGACTTTTTGAGAATAAAGTTACCCATGCTCATATATTGTTTTCGGAATGCATATTCGGTATAGAACCGGTGGTTACGCCCTCTCTGACCCGCTGCGTAGGAAATCAGATTTGCGCTTCCCGCCGACACGCCTATTCCCAAATCAAATTTGATATTTTTGTCAAGACAGTAGTCTAAAATTCCGACAGCATAGATTCCCCTGAAACCACCGCCCACATCTACCACACCGATTTTCATTATTCTTCTGCTCCAATTAAATTTGCTGTTAATCTTCCTTCGGCGCCTTCCTGCCATATCCCGTCACTACCGCCAACACCAGCATCACCAACATGCACAGAGAATAATAATTCACGAAGGGCACCGATCCGGGTGCAACTGAGACGCCCTCTCCAAATTGTGCAGTCAGCTGCGCCGGAATCACACAATGTACTGTCCATGGTGCCAGAAAGCAGAACACGCAGCCTGTACAATCCATCAGATTCGCCCGGCGAT
>JAFLTD010000225.1 GCA_022510625.1 Lachnospiraceae bacterium | reverse complement strand
CATCTTCTATTTTGGCAGATGTTTTGATGCTTCAACCATATTGTGACACTACCTATTTTTGCGACGCTCCAGCTCATTACGGGGATGCTTTCCGCAAAAACGGCTGCAAAGGCGTCAGCAGGGTTTGCCGCGAATCTAAGACAGGATATATATGACAATGTTCAGACCTTTGCCTTTTCCAACATTGATAAGTTTTCGACTTCCTCCATCGTGACTCGCCTGACTACCGATGTAACAAATATCCAGCAAGCCTATCAAATGATCATTAAAATGGCTATACGCGCGCCTCTTATGATTTTGTTTTCGATGGTCGTATCGTTCCGTATCAGCAAAGAAATATCTTTGGTTTTCCTGTTCCTGATCCCTGTTCTCGCGGTCGGACTTATTGCCATTGTTCGTACAGTTCATCCCATTTTTTCGAGAGTTTTCGGGACCTATGATAAGCTGAACAATGTAGTGCAGGAAAATCTGCATGGAATCCGTGTTGTAAAGTCCTTCAATCAGCAGGAGTATGAAACGAATAAATTCAACGGAATATCCAGATCCATCTATCTGAACTTTGCGAAAGCCGAGCGCCTGATCGCGTTGAACTCGCCGCTGTTGCAGCTATGTATGTACACCTGCATGATCCTGATCTCATGGCTTGGTGCCAAAGCGGTCATCGCAAGCGGCAACGATCCCGCGCTGGGGCTGACGACCGGCAATCTTACGGCGTTGTTTACCTATTCCATGCAGGTTTTAATGAGCCTGATGATGCTTTCCATGATTTTTGCCATGCTCACCATTGCCCGTTCCGCGGCGGAAAGAATCGCGGAAATTCTAAGCGAAAAGACGGATATACAGAACCCCGATGATCCTGTTATGTCGGTAAAAGACGGCAGTATTCGTTATCAGGATGTCGATTTCATCTACGTTTCCAAAGCCGAAAAGAAAGTGATCGATCATGCAAGCATTGAAATCGCGTCAGGCGAAACAGTCGGTATTATCGGCAGCACGGGTTCTTCCAAAACTTCCTTTGTGCAGCTTATTCCCCGTCTGTATGACACAACCGGGGGAACCGTATTTGTCGGCGGCGTGGATGTACGGAATTACGATCTCGACACCTTGCGCAACGCGGTTGCTATGGTACTTCAAAAAAATGAACTGTTTTCTGGCACGATCAAAGAAAACCTTCGCTGGGGCAACGAAAACGCGAGTGATGAAGAAGTGATAGAGGCTTGCAGGCTGGCGTGCGCTGATGAATTTATATCGGCAATGCCGGACGGTTATGATACAAGGATCGAACAGGGCGGCACGAATGTCTCAGGCGGTCAAAAGCAGAGGTTATGTATTGCGCGGGCGCTTTTGAAAAAGCCGAAGATCCTCATTCTTGACGATTCCACAAGCGCGGTCGATACCAAAACAGACGCTTTGATTCAAAAAGCGTTTGCCGAATACATACCGGAAACCACGAAAATCATTATTGCGCAGCGCATATCCTCCGTCCGGAACGCCGATAAAATTATCGTCCTTGACGACGGCCATATCAGCGCCGTAGGCCAACATGAAGAACTGCTAAAAACCAGCGATATTTACCGCGAAGTGTATGAATCCCAGCAGAAAGGAAGCGGCGAAAATGGCTAAAGAAAAGATGATGAAAAAGGGAGCGGACGATGCTCTCCCCTCCAATATGCCGCCGATGGGAAAGCCGGGGATTGGCAAAATGGACTGGAAAGCGGCAAAAAGAATATTGGCTTATCTGAAAGGCTATAAGCTCACGCTTGTCGTTGTTGTAGTCTGCATTTTGTTAAGCTCCGTCGCGAGTGTTGCGTCCTCGTTGTTTATTCAAACCCTTATTGACGATCACATTGCGCCGCTTCTCGGCTCCGAATCGCCTGTTTTTTCAGGCTTATTAAAGGCGCTTTGTGTCATGGCGTGTATTTACCTCGCCGGTACGCTTGCGACATGGATATACAACCGGTCTATGGTTACGATTGCACAGGGAACCTTAAAACAGATCCGGGATGAAATGTTCGCGAAAATGCAGACGCTTCCCGTGCGGTATTTTGATTCCCATACACACGGCGATATTATGAGCCACTACACCAACGATACCGATACCCTCCGTCAGATGATCGCGCAGTCCCTCGGACAGCTTGTGTCCTCTGTCTGCACCATCGCGGCTGTTTTCTGCTGTATGCTTTACCAAAGCGTATATTTAACGCTGGTCGTTCTCCTGATCATCAGTCTGATCATGCGCGTGGTAAAAGTGATCACTGGCAAAAGCGGATTTTATTATCTCTGAATTAAAGTATAGGAAATCAGGGGATGACGAAAGAAAGCCG
>JAFLTD010000224.1 GCA_022510625.1 Lachnospiraceae bacterium | reverse complement strand
TGTATCAGTATAAGGATTGGCATGTAAGTGAAGATATAGAGTTCATTGAGTGAATCTGGAGCAACAAAAATGAATTATGAAAAACCATACGTAATAGCCGAAGCAGGCTGTAATCATAAAGGGGACATGGCTATTGCCAAAGAATTGATTGAGGTAGCAGCATTATTTTGTAAGGCGGATGCTATTAAATTTCAAAAGCGATGCAATAGAGAACTGCTGACAGAAGAACAGTACAATGCACCCCACCCCAATCCGGAGAATTCTTATGGAAAAACATATGGAGAGCATAGGGAGTATTTGGAATTTACATTGGAACAGCATGCGCAGTTAAAGAAGTGGTGTGAAGAATATCAGATTACTTATGCGACCTCTGTATGGGATATGACTTCTGCCAAAGAGATTACATCATTAAATCCGAAATTTATCAAAATTCCGTCTGCATGCAATAACCACTACGAGATGCTGCAATGGCTGTGTGATAACTATAAGGGAGAGATTCATATTTCTCTTGGAATGACAACACATGAGGAAGAGAAAGAATTAATAGATCTATTTATTAGGAACGGAAGAAATAAGGATTTGGTCATTTTTAATTGTACCTCGGGATACCCGGTGCCCTTTGAGGATATTTGTTTATTGGAAATTAGGCGTATTAAAGAAAGCTATGGTGATATGGTAAAGAAAATCGGTTTTTCCGGGCATCATCTGGGTATAGCTGTTGATGTAGCTGCCTATACACTTGGCGCTTCTGTCATAGAAAGACATTACACTTTAGACAGGACGTGGAAAGGAACTGACCATGCGGCATCTTTAGAGCCTGACGGCGTGCGTAAGCTTGTGAGAAATTTAGATGCTGCATATAAAGCTTTGGCTTACAAATCACAGGAGATTCTTCCGATTGAGAAGATACAAAGAGATAAGTTGAAATATCGTAAACATTAAAGGGAATGGGTTGTATTCAAAAGTGCAAATAGTAAAAAAGCTGCTTTCCAAATCTAGTTGATTTTATAATATATAAATAGTATATTTACATATATAATTATTGTGTGTCAATTATCAAATTGTGGATAGCAAAGCTGTCAAGCGGGCATATGAGGAGTTAATATAATATGAACGTTGCATTTATTCCGGTCAGAGGCGGAAGTAAGTCTATTCCTCTGAAAAATATACGCTTTATATGTGGGAAGCCATTAGTGTATTGGACTGTAAAAGCAGCATGCGAATGTAGTCGAATTGATAAGGTATATGTTGCAACGGATAGTAAGGAAATTCGGGAAGTGGTAGAAAGATTTGCCTTTGACAAAGTGGAAGTGATAGGCAGGAGTGAGGAGTCGGCTTCTGATACAGCATCTACGGAGTATGCCATGTTGGAGTTTGCTGTGAACCGGGAGTTTGATAATATTGTATTGATTCAGGCGACTTCACCCATGTTGCAAGCAAAAGATCTGGATGCAGGATTTGCGCTTTTTAATCAAAATGATACGGATAGTGTTTTGTCTGTTGTTAGGCAGAAACGTTTTCTGTGGAAGGCAGATGAGAAAGGATTTGTGAATCCTGTTAATTATGATGTATATAATCGTCCGCGCCGTCAGGAGTTTGATGGTTACCTTGTGGAAAACGGTGCTTTCTATATAACGAGCAGGAAAGATTTGTTGGCAAGTAAGAATAGAATATCCGGCAGAATCAAGACATTGGAGATGGCTGAGGATACTTTTTATGAGATTGATGAAATCAGTGACTGGGTAGTTGTTGAGTCGCTGATGAAGAAGAACGGAATGATATTACAACACGAAGAATTATGCAAGAAAGCGGCGAATATTAAGGTTTTTTTAACTGACAGCGACGGTTGTCTTACAGATGGCGGTATGTATTATAGCGAAAGAGGAGATGAGATGAAGAAATTCAATACCAGAGATGGTGTGGGAATTCGTATTCTTAGGGAGAAGGGAATTATTACCGGAATTGTTACCGGAGAAGATGTGGAGATGGTACGTCGCAGGGCTGCAAAACTCAGGATGCAGGAAGTTCATTGCGGTGTCGATAATAAGCTTGATGTTGTGAGGAACATTTGTGCTAAATATAAGTGTTCACTTGAAAATGTAGCATATGTGGGTGATGATATTAATGACGTGGAGGTATTACAAGCAGTTGGACTTGCCTTTAGTGTGGCTGATGGATGGCAGGAAGTGAAAGATGTCGCCGATTATGTGACAGTACAAAAGGGCGGAAATGGTGCCATACGTGAAATCGTTGATATTTTTTTTAATGGGAGGATAATGAAAATACATTAATGAGGATTATATGATTTTATAGAGTGGCAAATAGGAGGATCTGGAAAATAGTGAGGAA
>JAFLTD010000223.1 GCA_022510625.1 Lachnospiraceae bacterium | reverse complement strand
AAAAGGACATTCCTTTTCGGCGAAAACCGACATTTTCAAACTGGCGTTGACAGTGGACAACGGCCAGAACTTCATATCGGATGGTAATAGCATCCGCCGGGTAAGACTTCCAGATATCATAATCGTCCATATAGCCCACCCGCACATTTTCGCCGTCTTTATACAAGCGACAGAACAGCGCTTTTTCTTCATCCGGGAACTTTACCGAGCATACCTGCCCATGAAAGTCCTCCGGGACTTCCCCACAGATCACGATGTCACCCGGCGCGGCCCACGCAAAGATGGGACCACCGACGCCGGCGGTGTAGATGTTTCTTGATTTGGTCAGCATTTCACCGAATTGCATAATTGCACTCGAACTCACTTGAAATCCTCCTCATTTTCTGCTATGATGGAGGTGGAAAAGAGGCCTGTTAAACCTATTCCACCCTGCCGCTCTGGTGCGCCAACACCAGGGCGGCTTTCTTTTGTCCGGGTCGCTGCGCCCATGCCGCCGCCAACGCCTCCCGAAGCGTGGCATGGCTCCGTCCCCGGTAATACCAGACGCCGTTGACGCATTTCACGCTGTTCACCTCCCTCCTGATAATCTACCTGCGCGAGATCTCCCCGGCAGGGTTTCACGCTGGCCCTGCCGGGAGCCGCCTAACCTCTTGTGTATTACGCACAAGATGCACATGATGTACAAGGGACACAACTATCTGTCGGTTTGCTCATGTGCTTGGACACACTTCTTTGCCGCCCGCTGGACGGCCTATTTGCCCCAAATTCGCACGATATGGGTATCGGGCATAAAAGAGATACCTTCTCGGCCTTGCGTGCGAATTTGGGCCGTTCTCGTCCATTCTGGGCTATGCGCTGGGCCGCACCTCGCTCTGGCCCGTGTCAGTGCGGGCCCGGTAGTCGCTCAGGAACGCCATGCCCTCTGTGAACCGCAGGAATTCCTCCTTCTCGTTCTCACTCAGGCGCGGCAGCATCTTCCCGCACGTCTCCATGATTTTCTTCTCCTTGTCGGTCATACGGTGTCACCTCCATATATCGATTTGCGCTTATTATAAATCGATAAGTCATGTATGTCAAGAGAAATTTTAGCGCATTGCGATTTTTCATTGACATATCGATTTTTGTGTGTTACCATCAAGGGCAGAAAAGGAGATGAGCACTATGACTTTGGGCGAACGAATAAGAAAATTGCGCAGGGGGTTAGACCTTACGCAACAGGAATTTGCAAGCCGCATTGGGACAACCCAAAACTCAGTGGCGGGATATGAAACAGGGCACCGCAACCCGTCCAGCTCCGTCATCAACAATATCTGCAAGACGTTCAGCATTAATGAAACGTGGCTCCGAACCGGGGCCGGGGAAATGTTCTTTGAGGTCTCCCGTGAAGATGAAATATCCGCCTTTGTTGAGGGTGTGTTGACGGATGAATCCGCCGATTTCAAGCGCCGTTTCATTTTCGCCCTGTCAAAGCTCAGTCCCGAGGGATGGGACGCGCTGGAGCAGTTTGTGGATAATATCTCGCGTCAGCACAGCGCCGACGCCGGCGCGGATCCAGACACCACCGCAGAATAAGCCCACTCTGGCCGGGGCTTTATCTTCTTGTGCGTGATACACAAGAAGTACAGGAAGTACAAGAAGTACAAAGGCCAGCTGCCCATGTATCCATTCTGTATCCACAATGGATACTGAGGGCGCTGGGCAAATCCGTCAGCGCTGACGGATTTAGGACGTTCCCGGAAATTCAGAAACGTTTCTGAATTTGGGACGCGGGCCAAATCGCCAATCGATTGGCGATTTGTGGAGCTGCCCATCGTGGCCTATCGACCCCATGTATACAAGATGGATACACAGGTTAGATTAGTATTTGTGATCGATCACACATTTGGGGGCGTTAAGCAAATCCGACAACGTTGTCGGATTTGAACGTACCCCCGCAAATCCCAAAACGTTTCGGGATTTTGGGCCGGGGGTAAATTCACCAACGTTGGTGAATTTGGCAATAGAAAGAGCCGCCCAGATGGCGGCTTGACAAAATCATATTTGGCGGTTATACTAAGAGATAGAAAGGGCGCTGCCGGTATGCGGTCAGCCCCCGAAGCTTGTTACAGAAGTAACCGCCGTGGTTGGGAGCCAGGGGCGGTTACTTCTTTTTTCAAATCCCGAAACGTTTCGGGATTTGAGGCAGTGGGCAAATTCTGAATTGATTCAGAATTTGAAATCGGAGGTAAATCCCCAATCGACTGGGGATTTTGGGCCGGGGATAAATTCACCAGCGAATGGCGAAAGCGGTCATTGACAAGTTCAAAAAAAGCGGTTATACTAAAATTAGAAAGGGCGCTACCGGCAGACGGTTAGCCCCCTACTGAGTTACAAGAAGTAACCGCTTGCTTGGAGGCTGGGCGGTTACTTCTTTTTATCTGCCCGAAGA
>JAFLTD010000222.1 GCA_022510625.1 Lachnospiraceae bacterium | reverse complement strand
AACGATCTGTCGCATCTACATAAATCAGATTCGCATTCATCTGGTTACGAAATACTTCAATGACCTGCTCCGGCTCTCCTTTGCGCAGAAGACCGTGATTCACATGTACACACACCAACTGCTGCCCGATTGCCCGGATCAGTAACGCTGCAACTACGGAGGAGTCAACCCCGCCTGAAAGTGCAAGCAAAACTTTCTTATCTCCGATCTGAGCACGCAGCTCTTTCACCTGTTCCTCAATAAATGCTTCTGCAAGCTCCGGTGTTGTAATTCTTATCATGTTCTCCGGACGTCTATCATTCACCATTTTTCTACCTCCGTATATCTTATATGAATATTTTTTAATATATCATGTTTATTGACACTTGGGAAGGTTTATTCTCTCTCGAGGCAACCGCGTTTTTCATTTTGGGGAATCTTTTATTCCAGTTCAATCGTCGCCGGAGGTTTACTCGTACAGTCATACAATACTCTGTTCACACCCTTGACCTCATTCACGATCCGATTCGCCACCTTCGACAGCACTTCCCAAGGAAGCTGTGCACAATCCGCCGTCATAAAGTCGCTGGTATTCACAGCGCGAAGCGCCACGGCGTAGTCGTAAGTCCTGAAATCACCCATGACACCCACGGAATGCATGTTGGTCAGTGCTGCAAAATATTGTCCGAGATTCTTGTCCACTCCTGCTTTAGCAATCTCTTCCCGATAAATATAATCCGCCTCCTGTACAATTCGCACTTTTTCAGCGGTAACTTCTCCGATAATACGGATGCCCAAGCCGGGCCCCGGGAACGGCTGACGGAATACAAGATGCTCCGGGATACCCAGTTCCAGTCCTGCTTTTCTCACCTCATCTTTGAAAAGCATGCGCAGCGGCTCGATAATCTCCTTGAAATCAACATAATCCGGTAGACCGCCTACATTGTGATGAGACTTAATCACGGCTGACTTGCCAAGCCCCGATTCGATCACATCCGGATAAATCGTTCCCTGCACTAAGAAATCCACGGCACCGATTTTTTTCGCCTCTTCCTCAAATACACGAATAAATTCCTCGCCTATAATCTTTCTCTTTTGCTCCGGCTCCGTTACGCCTGCCAGTTTCTGATAGAAACGCTCCTGTGCATTGACACGGATAAAATTCAGATCATAAGGTCCGTCCGGTCCGAAGACAGCTTCCACCTCGTCGCCCTCGTTTTTGCGGAGCAGACCGTGATCTACGAATACACATGTCAGCTGTTTTCCGACCGCTTTTGCCAAAAGAACTGCTGCCACGGAGGAATCAACGCCGCCGGAAAGCGCACACAGCACTTTGCCGCTGCCGACTTTATCCCGAATTGCCTGAATGGTCGTCTCCACGAAGGAATCCATTTTCCAATCGCCCTGGCATCCGCAAATATTCATTACAAAATTCCTGAGCATCTTCATGCCCTCTACGGTATGCATAACTTCCGGATGAAACTGCACCGCGTACAACTTCCGTTCGGGACATTCCATGGCGGCCACCGGGCAAACCGGCGTATGCGCCGTAACCTTGAATCCCTCGGGAGCTTTTTCAATATAATCGGTATGGCTCATCCAACAGATTGTTTTTTCGGACACACCCGTAAACATCACTGTGCTGTTGTCTATTTCCACCTCGGTTTTTCCGTATTCGCTGACAGGTGCGGTCGCTACATTACCGCCCAACAGATACGCCATAAGCTGGGAACCGTAGCAGATGCCCAGAATCGGTATCCCCAGTTCGAAAATCTCTTTATCGCATAATGCGGAGCCCTCCCCGTACACGCTGTTGGGTCCACCGGTAAAAATGATTCCTTTGGGATTCATCTCTTTGATCTTTTCCAAACTTAAACTGTAAGGGTGAACCTCACAGTAGACATTACATTCTCTGACTCTTCTTGCAATCAACTGATTGTACTGTCCGCCGAAGTCCAGTACGATAACCGTTTCTCTCTCCATGTTCTCTCTCCGTTCTTAACTCAGTGTATTCCCCTTGTTGCATATCCTCCGCCTAAAAACGTTCAGAAGAAACTTTATATCTTATTATAAGGTAGCCGTAAAACCCTTGTCAAAATATATTTCTCCGTATTCGGCAATACTCTGTTTTCGCGCGGGGCACCTTTTCCCAATGCAGAAAAAGGACCATCCGCCATGCAGATCGTCCCGCTTTTTCTGAACTTATCCAATTAACAACTGTGCTGATGCAGATATTTCTCTCTTGTCGCTAATCCCCCGCGAATGTGTCTCTCCGATTTATTGACATCCAGTACTTTTCTTGCTTCCGCCGCCAGAGACGGGTTCAACTGTGAAAGGCGGTCTGTTACGTCTTTATGTACCGTACTCTTACTGATTCCAAATTCCTTCGCAGTCTGTCTCACTGTGGCATTATTCTCAATGATATAATTGGCAATCTGAATTGCACGTTCTTCAATAT
>JAFLTD010000221.1 GCA_022510625.1 Lachnospiraceae bacterium | reverse complement strand
ATTATTTCCCATTTCCACACCCTACTCATACGCTTATGAATACAGGTTCTTAAACTGAAGCTGTCAGACGCCAAAACCAGGATAACGCATACAGGCGACCGGGCAAGATTTCTGGGCTACGATATTACCGTTTCCCGCGACCAGACCGTCAAAAAAGTGGGAAAGGGAAAAGAACAACGGACGCACAGTTATGTTGTCAGGCTGCTGGTGCCCCGGGAAAAATGGGTGGGAAAGCTGCTGGAATGCAAGGCTATGAAAATCGTCATAACGGGCAACGGCAAAGAGCGGTTCAAAGCACTTCACAGAGGGAAACTCAACAACAGAACGGACATTGATATCTTATCCGCATACAACGCTGAAATCCGGGGATTGTATAATTTTTACTCCATGGCAAATGACGCTTGGAAAATCGGAATGTTTGCGAATGTTATGAAGTACAGTATGCTTAAAACCTTCGCAACGAAATATCGTACAAGCGTCAACCAGATCAAGGTCAAATTTATTAAAAACGGCCAGTTTACGGTTACCTACGAAACCAGGAGCGGCAGTAAGGAAGCAGTGTATTATAACGGTGGATTTGAGCGCAAAAAGGAACCTTCTTCCCTTGATGATGTTGATGTTCTTCCGGCTTACAAAAAGTACGGGAGGACCAACTCACTTCGAGACCGTATCAAACGGGGTGAATGCGAGCTGTGCGGAAAGAAAACGGACAATATCGAACTGCATCAGGTCAAACGCCTGAAGGATTTGACAGGTGCAGAGCCGTGGGAAGCAGCAATGTTGAAACGGCGGCGCAAAAACGTTGGCAGTTTGTACAGACTGCCATTCCATTATACATCCTAACGATTACCTCTGCAAGCTATAAGACTTATGGAGAGCCGTATACGCCGAGAGGTGTCTGTACGGTTCGGGAGGGAGTGGGCATTTTGCCCGCTTACCTCATGTGTGGACAGGAGCTTTTTTCCCATATTCTGCATATTCAATCTGGATCCGGAGGAAACTCGCTTCATATTAGGCAGCATATCATGTATTTTGTTCTCAATTTCCAGGTGAAGAGGGCTGCTTTCAATATCTCTCGGATTCCAGATAGCGGTAAAAAATCCGCCTGGACGGAGAATTCGATGGAACTCACGCAACGCGATTGGTGTGTCGGTCCAGTGAAAAGAGGATCCCATCAATACCCAATCTACACACTGATCCGGCAATCCGGTGATTTCTGCGGTTCCCTTGGACCACACAAAAGAGTTACATCCCTCGAAACCCCTGATTCCCTCTTTTCGCATGGCATCATTGGGTTCTACCGCAAAGCCGCTCAATCCCAAACTTACCAGATTTTCCGTCAATTTACCTGTCCCGGCACCTACATCTGCCACAGCCTGAATACAGCCGTTTTGGGCCTCAATGTGATTTTTGAGTACCTGTAGGGCTGTCTCTGAGTAACCGGTTCGATTTACATAGTCTTTGGCCAATTTTGTGAAATCTCCCCTAATTGCATCTGTCAAACCCTCCTTGCCATGTGTTCCGATGCTTTTCCCGCCTTATTGGCGGTCAGATATACCTGGACAAGGAAGACTATCAGGAAAGTTAGGGTAATGTTACCCTCCCGAGGGCGTCTATGTTGTTAAAATGCTCATCTTTCTTTTGCGCCATCCAAATTCTGGTTGTGTAGGGCACCATAATCGTATCCTGATGGAGTTGCTCTACCACCTGTCCGATTTCCGCGATGATTTTTTCAAAATTATCTGGGGACTGACGGTAAACTGTACCATGGGACTTCCATCCCTCGATAAAATCTCCTGCGTTCAAATGGTGTTCGACATGACCGAAAATAAATTTGACAGGCCCAAACAATCCAGATCCATCAATTATTTCTGTTTGATCCTCTCTTCGGCTTCCATAGCTGTAATCGGGGATATTTTTTTTGATAACATTCTCTATCTTCTTCTGGAGAGGATCTTCCAGATCTCGGTGGTTCCACATACAGGCAAACCAGCCATTGGGTTTCAAGATACGGCTGGTCTCTGCCAATGCCTGCTGCCGGTCACAAACACTGAAAGAAGATCCGAAGGTAACCAAATCAAATCTGCCGGTTTCCATTCCAGTCTGCTCGCCTACTCCTTCGAACCACTGTACGGCGGGATATCCTGCAGTCCGCTTGATCCCGTTGGCGCGCATGGCGTCATTTGGCTCCACCGCCCAGACATTCAGACCGAATTTTGCTAATTCCAAAGTCAGGTGGGCCGCCCCTGCCCCCACATCGCAGACAGCGTCCCCAGACCGAACATTGGCGGCAGACAGCATCTCTGCGATAGCACTGGGGGCATACTCCGGCCTGTGAAGATAGGCCTCTGCAAGATTTGTATAGTCCCATTCTGTTTTCATAATTTTTCTCCTCCATATTGTCAGCGCCGGTGCGATTTTGTAGTTTTTCGCCGAACAAGTAATGTCGAAAA
>JAFLTD010000220.1 GCA_022510625.1 Lachnospiraceae bacterium | reverse complement strand
AATGCGGTCGATATAGCGGGCAATAACAGCGTACCGGGCATTTCCAACTCTTTGAAAGATACATATTCCCTTGATATTTTCCGCAATGCGTTTGAAGCGCGGGCAGCAAGTACCGAAGTGGAATATGCTTTCGACTTTTCTTACCCGATCAAGTCAACGTGCGATTTCTATTCTTTTCTGGCTGTATACATTGACCCGGTTTCTTCGGAAAATTTGAAAACAGTGTGTACGGTATTGTCAGATGCCTACGCTGATACCCTTGAGAAAGTCCCGGAAATACCATGGCAGATGTCTGTGAAACTCACATATAGGGAATCTTCGTGGCTGGAAGATCAATCTTGTCTCGTAGTCATCGGCAGCTATGAAGTGGAACATCTTGATATAAGCGCCGAAGGTATTGAAGAATATGTTTTGAATGAGGTAGACCGCGAGTTATCCAGCTGATAATAAAATTTTGTAACGGAGGCGTGTTATGAACGCAAGCGATATTGAGCATAGAAAAAGAATGTTGGACATCATCCAGTGTATTCCGACCGGCATACCTGACGGATGGGAGAAAGCTACTTATGCGGTCGGCGGTTTGATGTACCTTGGTTTTTCCAATGTGCGCACCGAGAAATTGGTGGTCATATCATCCCAAAAACAGAGCATTATAGATTGCAAAACAGGCAGTAAAACATATAGTGCTGAAAACTATGATGAAGATGATTTAATTGCCCTCGCTGAAGAATTGGGGGATGAAATCGTTCCGATCGCAGGGGATGGCGGTGGCGGTTTGCGGCGATTTTCCAAAGATGGAAATATATTGGTTTCAGTAGCTCCCTTTTGGCCGATGGAGAAAATTATCTTTATGCCAAATTATACGCATTATACGCTGCATCCGGAGCAATGCATCATTATCTCTGAGAGCTATGAAATAAAGGCCTTTGGATTTAGTAAATGTGGAAATTATATTGCTGTAGGAACTTCGGACACATTGGACATTTTCTCAAAAATTTGAAGATGCGAACAAATCTACGCTCCTACTTCGGTAGGGGCGTTTTTCATAGATTGCTCAACATCAGTGGAAATCTCCTCTTGTGTATGCTATAATGAGGCCACGATCCCTCAAAGAGTGGAGGATGCACCATGAACAGATGGAAGCGGGTTGTCTGCCTTATACTTATAACAAATTTGCTGTTTGCACTGACTGCTTGCGCTCCCTCGCTCTATAGTAAAAATGAAGTTCTCGAAATACTATCGGAGCAATATGGAGAAGATTTTGTTATAATCGAAACATTGAACAGCAACTTGTATTCTATAACTCCGAGCAATTTTTCAGTAAAAAGCAAGCTATATTCTGTAGCTCCCGGCAGTAATCCGGAAAATATCTTTTGGGTACGGCAAGATGTTATCAAACATGGTGGCCTTTTTGTAACATACGAGAATGTAGTCGAAGATACATTGACATTTGATTGCTTTTTGAAGTGTCTCGACAATTTTTTGCAGGAGAATCAAATCAATTCATTTTTTACAATAGGCAATAATGAGGAGAAAGAGTTAGCAGAATACCTTGCAGAGCCACATCTCCAAGGTGGGAGAATTTATGTTTCCATTACAGAGAACACAGCAGAGGAGATTGTTACCCAAATTTTCAACTTTACAGATGCTTTTTATGCGGAATATCCGAGCAAAGACAGGTTCCATTTCACTCGCCTTGCCATATGCTTTTACGATGACTCAAAAATAGCGCGGCAAGAGCTCGATGAATCATACTTGTCTCTTGATGAATTATACTTGTCTCTTCCGCTTTATGGCCTTTATGACCCTTATTATGAAGATGAAACTGATATTGATTCTATGATGAAAGAAATTAACGAGTTTTATTACGGCATCAAATAGCCAAAATCAACATTATAATGCAGCTTCATAAATGGTTTTATAATTGCTCCTTTACGATATTTCCCAGACAGAACAGGTGAAGATGGTCTTTTGCGTATCCATCTTCCAGCACGATAAAAGTCTTTACATCAGCCTCGATAATTCTGTTTACAAAATATACATGTTTATCATCACGGGCGTAACCATGTTTTAATACTTCAAAAGTAGCAGGGTCGGCTTTTTTCAAAATCTGATCTTGCGCATATACATGCTTATCATCTTTTGCAAACTTTTCCGACAGGACAGAAAAAGTTTTGGGATCGTGGCACGCCCTTAATCTTATTGCATGTTTGGTATCAGTGGAGCCAGTAAAAAAATATACAAATTCTTCATCCCTGCCATAACTATAGGGGAATTGCCTATCATGCGGCATCCCATCATCCAATGCCTCAAAAGATGCGGGATGGGCAATCTTAGCATCGCCATAAGGCGTATAAATCACCTGATGGTTTCCGATATAAACTCCATTATAGACATGAAAACCTTCTGGAGTAATTCCGCGCAATAGGACACCTCTTCGATATACCCGCTCTTTGTC
>JAFLTD010000022.1 GCA_022510625.1 Lachnospiraceae bacterium | reverse complement strand
CATATTTATCAAATATAGGCATAATAACAACTTCGTTAATGACATCCCATATATCTATGGTGCCTTTAAAGTCAGTCACATCGCGCTCAATCCTCTTAAGCTGCTTATTCAGAATCGTATCATTGTCATATTCCATCAGCCAGTCCGCACAGGCCGTATGCCAGCAAAGAGGATGCCCCTTTACAGCCACATTGTGCTCCCGCAAAAATCGGGCCGCATTCATTCTGCTTGTCGTCTCAGGCTTACCCTCCTCCGGTTCAAACTGTCCCAAATAAAACGGCAGAGTCCCATAGTTATACAATGCCAGCCATTTATCAACTCTATCCTTTATAAAGTCCATATCTTCCCGGTCCGCCGGATTGGAATAGGGAAGAAAGTCAAAAGCCCCACAGCCGAACAAGAATTCATGATTCGTCTGTCTGAATGCGATCCTGGTACCTACAACAGCATTTCCCTGTTCATCCACAATGCGCAGCTTACATTGCGCTTTCCTGTGCGCCAGCTTGTCATTTTTCACCGTACATCTACCTCTTTTCCGCCCGATTCGGCTATTGTATTGAAAATTATAATCTTTTTTTCTTTATTCACTACTTATTACTTGCCTATTTGTAACTATTTTTTGTCTTTTTTGTTGTAATAATATGTAATATTCTTTGCAGAATTTGTCATTCAGTGCTTGACTTCATCCGATTATTCTAATAATCTAAAATTATAGAAACAACAAATTAACCCTCTATCCAATATTAGATATATTGAACATACTGCAAAGTAAGCACATTGTAAGGTAAGGACAAGAAATGACCAATAACAGCATTTATGAAAATTTACACTTTACCCAAATGATCAGCACAATCAATGCGGACTCTTATCCCCACTCTTTTCCGCTCCATTGGCATAAGTATGTCGAAATTGCTGCTTTGCCGGAAGATGCCAATATAAGCAGGCCGCCTACCCTGCACATTAATCAGACTGCTTATCACATGAATCCCGGAGATGTTTTGCTAATCTGGCCCGGTGAGGTACATGAAATTGTCGAAAATGCTGACAGCCAATTAATGGGGCTGCAATTTACATCCACAATATTTAATGAATTGCCCGATTTTGCGCCCTTTGTAAACCACTTCCGAACCTTCCACCATATACGTCAGTTGGACACACCCGAACTGGCGCAAAACATGCTGGTACATATACAGCACATGTTTGCCGTGCAGAGAAGTCAACAGACTTTCTCGGGTGTAGAGACATTGATCTGCTTGTATGAAATGTTTATGGATTTCGGAAACTACATTAAGAATACAACTCCGAAAGATACCCAACAATCTTCCCCCGAAATCGGTAAAACCGCAGAAAAGATCAATATTGCCTGCAGCTATATCATTGACAACTGCGAACACGACCTTACTCTGGAGTCAGCCGCCGACTATGTCGGTTTCAGCGCCTGCTATTTCTCGCGCATGTTCAAAAGAATCACCAATCACAACTTTATTGAGTACCTGACCCTGCAGAGAATAAAACGTGCCCAGCTGCTTTTGTCCGACTTTGATGTGCCAATTACGGAAATTTCCTATCAGGCAGGCTTCAAGAGCATTTCCACCTTCAACCGCGTATTCAGGCAGTACAGAGGCTGTTCACCGAGTGAGTACCGCAAATACTACATAAAATAATAAGACCCCGGAAATGCCTGTAATCAGCATTTCCGAGGTTCTGTCAGTTCCGTAATAAGCCGGCTTTACTGTATGATTGTTACAAATCCGGGTTTGTTAATTACACTCCCCGATTCAAATTTCACTCTGCGGAGAATTACATTTTTGCCTGCCCAATTATAGAAATTCCCGCTCAATGTACAATCTTCAAGGATTACTGTGTCTGCATTGGTCATGATTCCCATGCTGCCTTTTGCATTTCCTTTAATTGTTGTATTACGTATGGTAATATTCCGGCAGGGTCTGTTATGATTGTTCGTTTCAATATCAATACCAAACTGCGGATCCGTTCCTTTCGCGTTATTAAACGAGCCACCGCTTATCGTCACATAATCCCCGGACGTAATACCCAGATTGTTTCTTCTGTTGTCATGAGCATCGCAATTCGTAATTTTGATATTCTTATTGGATGTCTCCTGATTCGTCCCCAGATAAATACCGTCACCCCAGCACTGGGAGATATCCATATCCTTGATCTCAATGTTTTTGCTGTCATAGATGGCGATTCCATGCCCTGCCTCGCCGCCGGTGCCGGTGTGCTCCTTACGTTCCCCGATGATCGTGCCGCCGGAAATGGTAATATTACTGCAGCTTTGTAAGCATATGACATGATAACCCGCTCTGTTGTTTTTTTTCGTCAGGAGCAGTGTCCCCGGTGACATGCGTATTTCAAACTTCGTATCCCTCGACTTCAGACCGTTCCATGTATTCGGTCTTGCATCCAAAAAGATACCATTGTTCAAATTCGCTGTAGCATCGATATGATATACTCCGTAAGGAATATAAATACCGTCGCACGATTTATCATTATATGCGTTGATGATAGCCTGCCTGATATTATCGGTATCATCTTTGGATCCGGATGTCTTTTCAAACGTACGATAAGTTTCCGGTACCGGGTCTTCTTCTCCTTCCACGTATGCATAACATTCTTGAACAAGCTTACCCTTCGTTACTTTGATGATCACTATTCCCGCTTTGTTCTTCGCAGTAAGCACGCCTTTATTACTTATGGATACCAAAGCCGTATTACTGCTGCTAAATGTAAGACCGGTTAAATTCGGCTCCTGGGATTCCCCGGCCTCAAATCCCAACTGATAGGTTGCTTTTTTCTCCATCTTGATGGTCTGACCAAGTTCTTTGAGAATGGGAGCATCCACTACGGTCACATTACAAGTTTTCTTTTGGCTGCCATCCTGCGCAATCGCTGTGATGGTCGCGCTGCCTGCTTTCTTGAGCACAACGATTGCCGTGACAGTCGTTTTTCCGGGATGATTCAAATCCGTTGCAATTTGGACGTCCTCGACAGTCGCAATATTGCTGTTGGATGTAGTCCAGATGACCGTCGAATTCGTCAGCGGCTGGTCTTCATCGCTCGGTGTCAGTGTAAATGTCAGTTTTCTTTTTTCCACGTCTTTTTCGTAAAGAGAAAGCAGAAGACTGGTTGGGGATAAGGCGATTTTTTTCACGCTGTTTATCACATACTTTTTCTTATTGATTTTAAAGGAATAGGTTTTCGTTCCACCGTAGTTCCCTGTTCCACGCAACGTTACTTTGGCTGTACCCGCCTTGATGTTATTCTTGTAACTTCCTTCCACGATTTCATAAGATGTTATTTCGTTTATCTTTTTTTTCTTATCAGAACTTGTCGCGTAAGCATGAATATCTATGCCCTTAACTAAAGTAATTTCTTTGCCGGTATACTCTTTTGCATCAATTGTAATGATCAGTTTGCTGATATTTGTACTAAAAATCCGATAATGGCCGCTAATGCTGGAGCCTTCATAATTGTTTATTCCATTAACCTTAATCGTAACGACTGTGTCCGCCTCAGGATACGATACGTTTTCCCCATTTGCATTTGTATTTGTATACGTATATTCAAACTCCTTAGCATAGTCCTTCCCCGCAGTCAGCGTCTTACCGCTGACATCTTTGATCGTGGGTTTTGATTTCCATGCGTTTGCTTTTGTGCTGCGCTGCTTATCGGAGACGGTTATGGTCCCACGGCCGATATTGCCCGGCATTACCATAATCTGATCTGCCTTTTTATATGCATATCCCTTATAGTTTCCCTTACCGGTAATCTCATATGTCATATAGGTTCCCGGTGTTTTATTGTTTGTCAGTTTTACCGTATAATCAGTTTTATTTTTCAGAATATTCTTATCCTGATCCATTAAGACAAAGTCCGGCACTGCTCCGCCTTTTTGATATTCTATCTCAAGCCTTTCTCCCTCATCCGTTACGTTCTTTTTTACATTCTTCCAGACGATCGTGAAATTCTCCGCTTTGATATTGGGCGTGATCTGATATTTCAGCTTGAGTGTTCCTTTATATCTGCCCACACCGGTAAAAGTGGCGGTTGCAGTTCCGACTTTCTTATGATTGCTGTACTTAACGGTATAGTCTTCGCCCTCCCTAAGAACCACTTCCTTTTTACCGGAACCCTCCTCAAGGGACTCACCGGCATCACTATTCTCGACATAAACAAGTATGCCTTCTTTAGCCTGAATGATTCCGCCGTCATCGTTCACGCCCTTCTGTGAAAACACAATCGTCTCCTGCCAGCCTTCTCCCTTCATGGCATCCTTAATCTTCCGATCGCCGACTACCTTAATGTTTACCTTTTTCTTTCCCCGATAACCGACCTCCCTACCGGCATCTGACGGGTAGATTTCAATATATCCGGTTCCGACATTCTCAGCATGAACTTCATATTCATAAAGGTTTTCATCCACAACTGTTTTGCCGAATTTGACAGTTATGCCTATATCATCTTTGGATAATGGCTCTCCGTGATATTCATACTGCTTCTTGTCAAGCGCAATCGTTGCAGAACTCAGATTGAGATTCTTATCCTTGACCACAACCAGTCTCATCTTAAACGAACCATTAAAGTTACCCGTTCCGTTGACGGTATATTCATAAACCTTACCCGCTTCGTAAGAGTCGCCTTTCTTATACTCCTCCGGCATCCTGCCATACTCACTGCTCTCATCATAAGCAGTGTAATCACAGACGAAGTCCTTACCGGAAGTAAGCTTTTTATTGTTATAATACAATGTCGGCGCAGGAATCTTCAGTGTCTTGGCATACTGGACTACCTGTTCGTACCCCATGGACTCATCCTCGTCAATATTCCGCGGTAAAATAGTGAAATACAGTGTCCGACTGCCGCTGTACTGCCCTTTCAGTTTAATCGTAACGGAAGGTGCCTTCGCTGAATTATAGACTGCAGCGTTGACATTGTTTTTATAGGTTACGGTATAATCCGTCTTTTCCTTTAAAAGAATCTCATTATAATAAACGCGAATATCCTGTGTAATCTTCTGCCCCGTATAAACAAAATCCTCACTCTCCTGTTGAAACCCGACGATCCATATGTCACCGTCAAGATTCAGGATTTGTTCAGCATTCTCCTGCACAACCTTCACAACGGCAGTAGCGGTTAAACCGTCGTACTGCGCAGTAATCTGTGCATATCCTTCCACGCCTTCCGTATTTGCGCGGATCACTCCCTTTTCTACAACAGCCACGTTTATGTCGCTGCTTTCCCACACAATCTTTTCCGAATCTACCGGAGTATCTTCCTGCGTGTCATCCGAATCACCTACCGATACAATCGTTGCAGTAACTTGTCGTATGTCGTTGGGATGCATCTCTATCGGCGTTTCTGCTGATACATCTAATATCAACCTACGTGTTTGTCCATCCAAATTCTGCTGCTCATCGCTTTCAAAAACTTCGGAAGTAGCATTCTCAGCATCATTCCCGGTATCATCGTCTTCAAATGCCATGTTCATATAAGAATCTGCAATCAGCTCATCGTCCTCTGTTTCTTCTTCAAAAGTTTCTTCCGTGACAGGTACATCTTCTTGGGATTCCTCTGTATCGATTCCTTCCTCGTCTAACGTCTCCTCTGTATTGATTTCTTCTGCGTCTGACACATCGTCCTGTGTTTCATCTATATCCGCATCTTCTATAGGCAGGAACGCTATTGTCGCAGCCGCATAGAATTCTTCGGCCATATCTTCCCCTGTTCCCAAATAATAGGCGGCCCGGATATAGTAGTTGTAATCTTTGGATTCTTCACGATCTCCTTCATCTGTAAAATCTACAGCAGCAAGCTCTACCGTTTGATAATAATCGCTTTCTTCATCTTCATTCTCTGTCATTGTAAAAAATGGCGAATCAGACACAATTTCAAAATCCACCCAGTCATCTTCTTCATTGATAAGGCTGACACTGCCCTCTTCCATGCCATTCTCTCCGCGGAGAATACTCCAGACAAGCGTACCCTTTCCTTCTGCATATATTGTATCGAAGTTGTAATTAACAAATAACAGCACCGAATCTGACATTTCAAAAGAAACCGGCAAGTCGTATACGAGCTCGGAATCATCCGGCGAAGGAAATTCTTCCCCTTTGTTGATCTGTCCGATATGCAAGGCCGGTAATCCGGTTTCCGCTTCTGTATCTACTTCCGTTTCTGTTTCTACTTCCGCCTCTGTTTCAGGTGCAGAGTCTTCGTTCTGCGCGAAATCTGTTTCTTCATGATTCTGATCTTCGTCTGTCTGCAGACTCTCTTCATCGTTCTCAAAGTCCAATGTTTCAGCTGTCACAGCGTCCTCTGAGTCCAATGTTTCGGCTGTCACAGTGTCCTCTGCTGCAAATACAGTAATGCCGCCGAAGTCACTAAGCGCAATTGACATAGTAAGTATAAGTGCAATCCATCTTTTCATTATCCACATAATCTTATCCCGCCTTCGTTTAATGTTTATATTCACATTCTTCTTCTCAATATATAATCCCGCAGAGCATCCCATAAACCATTCTCTTTAATCCAATCAACTCTGTCAGACAGCATATAGTACTCATCCTATATTTGATTTGGCATCGTAGGTAATCATATTCCTCTTGTAACTGCCCACCACATCAAACCTAAAGGTAAATTCTTCTCTTACCAAATCCTGAGCTCCTTTAAGAATATTCAGGATGTCTCCATAGGCTTTTTTTACTTCTGGGTCTTTCTTGGAAATGTAATGAAAACTATGTTGCATAGCTTTATCCTCCTTTTCATTTATTCCCAAGCCTCCCATTTAACATTACATTGCTAAATTATTACATTATAACACTTTCAGGATAATTTTCAAAGGGGTGTGAGGAAAAACAACAGGTTACCACTCCCTTTTATTTATTTGAAAAACAAATGCTCTCCTTAAGCAGTACTGGGTATGTTTTCTTATCAAAGTCTCTCCATTATTCCTTCTTCACGAATCGGATTTTAAAAATTAAATCTGTCAAAGCATTGAACAAGAGACCTGATTGATACATTACTAACCTTCTCTAATAACTAATAAAGCTTTTATTTTTGTATTAAATCGTCTCGCATATATAGGTAGAATTAACCTTTCTTCAAAGTAATCAACAATCGAATTATATTGCCTGTTTGATACATAATGTATTCCAGCACATTTAAGCTTGTCTTATCCTGATGCTTAGCATAATTGTTTATATAATTTGTATACGCTTGTAATATACTTTCAAAATTGTTACTGATCTCTGTTGGAACGCCACGTTGTTTTAAATAAGCTCCATATTCCGATTTATAATTTTCTAATGATTTCTCGCTATCAAAAAATTCTTGAAAAAAGCTTTCAAGTGCTTTTCTAAATTTATCGGCAATATCACTTGCGTTTTGTTCGCTCTGATCAGCATAATCTTTTAATGCTTTGATAAAGGCAGTTCTTGATTTTGGATACCCTTTGAGCCACTCTAGATTTTGTGAAACCAAAGCATCATCTAATTCTTTGGCTCCATGAGGAAAAATAAAATATCCGTCCTCATCTTCCTTTATTTCAAAGGGAATTTGAGATTCATGCAACAGTTTACAAATCAAGTTGACGAAAAATTGTCTATCCCATTCGCGATAATCTACATTTACTAAACAATTAACAAAGGTCATATAATATGGCAGGAAATCTTTTAACGAATCAGTATGCGAGTGCAACACATCTAAAACATCATCATATAAATCATAATTCAAACTATTTGAGCGTATTGCAATTCCTGCCGTATTACAAAATTCAAAATATTCTTGATGAGTAATGACAAAGCCGCTACTAGTTTTTACCAAAATATTTAACACATTAAACATTTTAGTAAAAAAGAATTCAATTTTTTTCTTATCATCAATTCCTATTCCCAAACTCTTTTTGTAGTCCAAAAAATGCATATTTATTTCTCCAAATCAAAATTTATATGTTAAAAAATTCTTTTACCACATCTATTATTCCAGAATTCTCTATACCTAACAATTTGAACTTTGCATAATGTAAAATATCTTCTTAATTCTTTATCTGCTTAGCAATTTTCAATAACTCTCTAAAATTATTAACCGTCTCCTCTACATCAGTATCTGGTCCCCAGCTTATTCTTATAGAGTTTTCTATCTTCTCTGTCGGAATCCCCATTGCAACCAAAACATAACTTGGATCATAGCTCTTAGAAGTGCAAGCAGATCCGTTTGAGAGCCCACAATACTGTTTCGTAGAAATCATAAGAGCCTCTGAGGATACTCCCTCAATACAGATATTTAAGGTAGTTGACACGCAATAATTCTGATCTCCATTGAACCTATACTGTAATCCTGAAGCATCAAGTTCACCAATAATTTTGCTTTTTATTTCCAGAGAATGATCATTATTCTTTATATAATCCGTTTCCGCAATTTCGCATGCCTTACCACATCCTGCGGTTAGCGCCACCGGAATTGTCCCCGGACGTATACCGTGTTCTTGTTGTCCACCATAGAAAATTGCTTTCACTGGTGGTAATCGATATGACTTCTTTTTCAAAACAAGAACACCTACTCCCTGTGGTCCCATCAACTTATGTGCACTGAAAGAAAGCATATTGTAATTAAGTTCTTGGACTTCCTTAACTAGTTTTCCACAACTTTGTGTTGCATCAATATGGAAAAGAATATTTTTATCTTGTAAAGCTTCTCCTAATTCTTTCACCGGCTGAATAATACCAGTTTCATTGTTTACATGCATGACACTGACCAACAGCGTATCCTCTCTGACTTTACTAAGGATTTCTTCACAACTTACACGTCCCGATAAGTCAGGACAAACCATCTCAACTTCAAAATCTTCTGTTTTTAAATGCTTTACTGTCTCTAGTATTGCTTTGTGCTCAATAGCGGTTGTTACAATATGCTTTTTCCTATTTTTATTTGCATATTCCTTAAGGCCTTGGATTGCAATATTATTACTCTCTGTTGCCCCGCTTGTGAAAAACACTTCGTCTGGTAATACTTTTAGCAAGCTAGCGACCTGTTTTCTTGCATCTTCAACAACAGTTCGTGCATTTTCGCCAAAATTATGAGTTCGGCTATCAGCATTACCAATGTTATTCCTATATACATCAATCATCACATCTAAAACTCTGGAATCTATAGGCGCAGATGCATTGTAATCCAAATATACACTCATGCTAAGTTCTCCTTCAATGCCAATTTAGCTAAATCATCTAGACTTTTAACCAAACCCGTTCCGCACAGATGAGATATCCCTCGCTCAAGATTTAAACGAAAATATTTAACAACAGTTTCATCATCAGTCGGCAACTTCATTTGAATGCACCATGCCTTGACTAATGCTTCATAAATTTCATAATAATCTCCACCGAACGTATACCAAGACATTTCTAAATTACTATCAGCAATAATAGGAATGTCCGTTGGTATAGTCTTTTCACTCAACGAGTAACACAATGCCCATCTACAAAGCACATTCCAATTTTTTATTCCTGTTTTTCCTTTTAACCTTGATAATTGATCTTTCGCCTGTTGCGAAAAACGCACTTGTTTCATAATCATATTCTTGCTCCAATCAAGTATCCTCGTTCAATAGAAGTGCTCTTTGAACTTTCATCATAGTTCAATGTAAATTCATCTCCAACATTATCTTTCATCAGCTTATAATATTCATAATCTATCTCCGAATCAGTTGATAAGATAATCGTCTGCTCTCCCGCGCTCGGGAAATATGTTGTTATCAGAGCTGTTCTGTGTGCTGAATCAAGTCTTGATAATGGGGTGTCAATTATGATTGGCAATTTCTTTTTAGAGCAGATTGCTAATGCCCAAAGAATAGAAATAACCATCAGTTGCTGCTCTCCTGCGGATAATGAATCTTTTGGGACTTCTTTATCATCTTCTGACAAATATTTCAAATCTAATGTTTCCGGATTCATTATTATCTTCTGAATCAAATTCTTCTTGCTTGCCAGTTTCTTATAACAATCTGTAATAGTTTTCGCCAATATATCTGTCTTACGTTTCTGCAATTCTACCTGATATTTTTCAATAATATTCAAAGCAATATTGGAATACTTTATTGTTCTGTCGCTACTATCCTTCAATTCTGCATTTGATAAAAAAGATTCCACATACTTATTAAATTCTGATGTGGCCGTTATAACCTTAGAATTGGCACCGCTCCTCCTCTGCTCTAGCTCAGACATCTTTACTCGATCATTAATGATGGCTTGCTCCGCTGCTTTTATTTTCTTATAGATTTTTTGGAGTTCTTTATCATTAATGTCAATTGTCAAATAACTATCAAATTCACCAATCTGTTTTTCTAATTTTTTCTTTTTTCTTAAAATAGATTTTGTCTCATTTTCAGCATTTTCAATTACAATTTCAGCCAAATTATTAGTCTGAAAAAGGGCTTGTTCTGATAATTCATATATTGATGAAATCCGACTCACTTTCACTTGCTTCTTGGTAAATTCAATAAAATCTCTTCCTGCTTTTTTGTCACCTGAATATTCAGCAGCAAAATTTTCAAATAAACCATCCAATTGCAGAACAGCCTGCTGCATGATCATAGCTTTATGCTCATCTGTCGCTTGCAACTTAACTTCTGCAATTAAATCTTTCACAAGAGCAAACGGTAATTCCGAGGTCACTAATTCATATAATTTATTTTCTTCACCTGAAAGCTCAGCCATCAAGCTAGCCCTTTTTTGTATAGTTTCATTTTTCTTTTCTACCGCGTCACCACCCTTTGCGATATAAAGCTGGTGTAACGCTTCCAGACGATCATTGTCTTTTACCAATTTATGGCTTAATGCTTCAATTTCAGCATCAATCTCTGCTAATTCTGCAATTGCTTTTTCTTTTACTTCCCTTAATTCCTGAACACCTTCCGCTGTCTTATTTTCACTGTCTGCTTTATTTACTTTTTTCAGATTCCTCATAATATCATTGCTAAGCACATCAAGAATTGATATACCCAGCATTGACCTAATTGAGTTTTTCAATTGGACATTGGCGCTATCTACAGCCAATTCAGCAATTTTTTCTCCATCGAAAAAAAAGAAACCGGACAGAACACTTGGCAAAATATTTTCAACAAACATCGGCCAATTATTTGTTAAAAATTCATTATAACTCCCATCCTTAAATACAGCAATCTGCTCTTTTGTTCTTTTAGCATTAGCATCCCATTCTCTTTTAACAATATAGTTTTCTTTAGTACCATTATTAATTTCAAATTCAAGTTCAACACTACATGTCTTGTCTTCTGTTCCTCTGTTGACAAAAGATCTTAAATATTGCGGATACGATTTTTGTTTGCTCTCTGAGTAAGCAAAGGAATTTGATCCATAAAGTGCCAACAGAACCGCCTCCAAAAAGGTTGTTTTTCCCCTACCGTTCATACCTCCAATTAAAACAATCGGTTTCTTTCCCTCAAATGAAAATATATTATCTTCGGCATACACGCCAAAATTATGTAATTGAAGTTTTTTAATGATCATATGTCACTCATCCTCGTCATCTTCAAATTCTGATTCGAGCGGTTGATAATCTAAAAATTTCTCGTTATACTTACCGCCATGTTCCTTTTTCCGAACCATCATATCAGAATAAAACTGAGTCGCATCTTCCTCATTCTTATAAAAAGTTTTTCCAAGCGCATTATTAATGTCCTCGAGAATCCCTTTTCTTTGATTTACTCCAGACGCTTTATTTTCCAAGTCAATTAATGTGTACATCATTTCAAAAGCAAGTTCCTCATCCGGATACATGTCCCGACATATCTGCTTTAATATTTCCCACTCTTCACTTTCAAAATTTTCATAATGAATCCACTCAGGATCTTCAAATGGTTTTCCTAGGACTCTTTCATATATCTTGGGCAATGAATCATCAAATTCATGTTTATCATTGACCCATATCCTACGTATCGCCTGTAACTCTGGCACTCTGATCAGTTCTAAATCAGAAAACTCATCAGGTCCATTTTCATTAATATCCTTTTGTATTGAAAGCAAGCGTTCCAACCATCGTTCTCTTACTTCTTTTTTGTACGGTCCGTGAAAAAGCTTTCCATAATTTCCTTGCAAATTACCTTTCATCCTACGGAAACTTCTTCTCTCTCGATCTCCATCCTCATTTCCAAATTCATTTCTGAATTCAAGGAGCGTCGTCATCCACTCTTTTTCCTGATCGTTGGCAATCATTGCTTCCATTGATTTATCACGTTCGACCATTGTACATACCCAACATCCAAACCTACTCTTTCCACAAGAAGGTGCTGATTTATCCACCATAAGAGGGCATTCATTATCAGCCGTAGCGCCACGATACATTGTCATTAAATCCATGTTAGAATATCCCCATGGATTTTTATATTGCATTAAAAATGCCCATACATCATCGTCAGACCAATCTTCCATCGGAGAAAAAACCAATTCATTCTTCAATGTAGGATTAGGACTAAGTAGTTCCCGTACCCGCTTTTTTTCCAAATTGGTCATGGTTCTATTTCGTCTTGTACTTTCCTGTTTACGTGTTCCCAAAACAAGAATAACTTCACCATGTTCTGCAATCTTATTTTTAATAAAATTATTAACTGGCTGAATCTTCAAACGGTCAGTACACCAACGATATTTCATTCTGGGGAACGGGTATCCACGTCCGATCAGATTAACCCAAAATGTATTATTATAATCAGGGATTAGTCTCTCTGGAATAAACGGTAATTCCTTAGCATCCGCTTCAGATTTCATATGCTCCAACGAGTGTTCTACCCATTTTGAAACCACAGGTGATTCCACTAATGTGTCTGTATTCATGATGTGAATAGGTTTCTTCTTTCTATCTTCTTCTGAGAGTCCCTCGATTGCTAACCACACTAACTGAACTGCGGCTGTGCTATCCTTTCCACCAGAATATCCAATCATCCATGGAATATCGTCTGCTAAATATAAATTTTGAATTGTAACAATCAATCCATCAATTGTTTCCTTTGCAATTGCCATCTTATATCCTCTATTCTTCTCTAACGTTCTTCAATGTATCCTCAGCCTGTGATTCTTCTTGAGTAAGCGGTACGCCAATCTCTTGCTTGATAACATTGGCAATCAACATAGCCGCTCTTTTATTTGTTATAATCCTCCCATTTTTTCCGACAGCACGCATATACCACTGACTGTCATTCCGGCTCCAATTTATTTTTTCAACATTGCTCAAATACGACTCTGGATCAATATTATTTATATAAAAATAATTTCCTACTCTTCCGAAAGCCTGAATTACTATACTCTGTGTAGCAATAAATTTTTCACGTAGATCTATTTTAGTTATTTCCCGTCTCTGTAATTCTTGCCACTGCCTCATATGCCTGACTACTGCGGACCAATATCCAATTAAGAATTGCTCACACTTACTGTCCTGATTCTTTCCAACAATATTTTTGTTAGCAGTATAAAAAATATTTAACGTAAAAAGACTGGATGAAAATTTCCCCAAAATATCTTTTTCCTTATCAGTATAGGTATTTAGGAAATCAATACTCCTAATAACGTTGCGCGTGATTACTGCCATTTCATCTCGTGAATCATATAACTCAGAAATGGAATTCGATGTTCTTACGGCGTTTTTATTCAAGTCCGTAAAGATTTGCTGACTACGTTTCAATCCTTGATCCGCATAAAAAACAATGGATATCGTCTCATCTTCAAGTGAAGAATCCTCTTTTAAAGCTGCAAAAATAGCTGATTTTCTGTGCTGACCATCATTTATCAAAAAATGGGCATCCATTGCAACTTCCAAAACACCAATATCAGCATTCTTCTCGCTTGCCTTATAGGCGAACTTGCCATCTATCGATGCTGCCAGTGCAGAAAAAACATATGAATCCCTATTGTCCAATATATATTTACTTATAATAGGTATTCTTGCTTCATTCAATTTTCTCTGAGCACGATATTCAGGTAATACAAACTCCTCATCATCAGCCGGGAAAAGTCTTGCTAACATCTTAAGTGGAACCATTGCAATATAATATTCTGTTCCTGCTTGAATTCCTCTTACTACTGGAAATCTATATACAAAGTCCATTATTCCTCCATAAGATACAACGCAAAAGCGGCACCTACTTAAGTAGTATACTTAAGTAGGTGCGTTTTGTCAATCCAAAGTTTATGAATATATTACAATTCGTCATCAATTAATAACTCTACCTCTTTCATAGCTTGAAGTTCCTCAGTTTCTCCCTTATATGACGCGTTAAGGAAATTCATCAATTCTTCCATAGTCTCACTATCATTTATTGATAAGCATTCATTTAATTTTGTTGCACCGTAATTCGCAAATTTCCTTAAAAATTCTATCTTGTTAAAATTCAATGCTTCAGCACTGACTCCTTTTTTCAATAACTCAGCATCTTCACCTTCAAGTTCCTCCTCCGGAATTTCTTCAGAAAATGCTAAATACAACCGATCCTTTTCACTTAACTTAACACATTTGGAAGTAAGAATTGCTGCCTGAAAGAAAAATTGCATTTCTGTACCATTTCTGTTAAACATCGTCCTTGGAATATTTAACCCTTCCTCATCTTCTTCTGCCTCTACATCTTCTATTTGAGTGTCATATAAGATCCCAATAGACAAACATATTTTGAAAATACCCCATTGTGTCTCAAAAATTCTTCGACGATATCCACGATCAACACTATTCCAAGTTGCTCCTTTAAAAATCAAATCAGATTTTATTTCCATAAAAGTCCCTCTCTTACTTCAGCATTGTTCTTCTCTTCATTACTTACAATTGTCCACTCTTTACCAACCACTGTATTTTCAACATAATCATTTAATGGATCTTTAGAAAAAATAATTACTTGAGGGGCATATTGGGGTATAATTGATACCACATTTCTTTTCTGTTCTTCATCCAATTTTGAGAATGGTCCATCTAAAATCAATGGATATTCTTTATCGGCTAATTTATCATAGCTTTTCAAAACTTTTAAAATCCCGCCAATATATGCAAAACTGATAACAGCAAATTGCCCCTCCGATTTTGATTCATCACCATAACTATCTTTCACTTGAAGTTGAAAATCATCACTAAGTGACACTTCGCGCTTACTTGTCAGCATACTATTAATTAAACTCTGAATTTCACTCTGTAACATTTTACTATATTCACATGTTTCTGATTGAAGCATATTGTTGATTGCTTCCGATGCAGCTTCCATCATTTCAATTTTCGAATCATATTTCTGCACTTCCGAATTGGCATGCCCAATATTTTTAACTCTTTTATCTCGAATATTCTTTTGGCGCAGAAATTCTCCTTTTTGATTTTCATTTTTAGAAATTTTTTCACTCAAACTTTTAACCTGCTCTTCAAGATCTCTACGCTCATCTATCAATTTGTCTATATTATCAGCCCCGCTTAACTGCTCATCAATACTTTTAATCTGCTCTTCGGCTTTGGTTATTCTATCCTTTTTTTCTAAAATTTGTCTAAAATATGAAATTAATCTATTTTCATCATATGAACCCGAAAACTTACCTGCATGTCTATTAAATTTATCATATGTAGATTTATATGAAGCAGGTGGAAAATAACTTTTCCACTCTTCTAAAGAGTTAATTTCTGAATGTCCAATCTCATGACCACATATGCAGCACGTATATTCTGGATTCTTCAGCAAGCTCATTAAAAGTTCTTTGGAAAGACCAGGGATTATCTTTTTTTCTTCATCTTGAACTTGCATATATAGTCTTTCCCTTGCATCTTGAACTACTTCCGCAATTAAAAGATATGCATAATTATTTGATACTTCATTCCCAAAATCCAACATCTCCCTTTTAATATCCTCACCATATTGGACGATACTATCTTGCATATATGATCTACTTTCTTCTAACTGCTTTTTTGATTTATTTGTACCTATCTGTTCAGATATCTCCTTAATCCGATCCTCATGCTCTTTTTTCTCTCTTTGATATTTATCATTTTCATCATCAATTTCTTCAAGCCTTTTAGTTAAAATATTAATCTCTGTTATATACTGCTTCTCACTCTCTACTGTAGTAGCCTTTGTTTGAGCATCTTTACGCTTTATTTCTAATTGTCCGATTACAGATTGTGTCTTATTTTTGTTTCCCAAATCTAACAAAGCTTTTTCATAAACTTCTAATTCAAATATAGAATGCAATGCTTTTTTTAGCGTTTTAGCAGAATCAGTACCTCTAATTTTCAAATCTGCTATCATTGTTTCCCCATCAAAAAAGAAATATGGTGCCAATCCATAAGGTAAGACTTCATCTATTATAGCATTAGGGCGCTCCAATTCTTTCCAATCCCTTTGACCCATTTGCTTTTGTACAAAAAATTCATCTCTTGATGATTTATGATAAATTTCGCCATTTCGCTGTTTATAATACTCCCACTCTCTTCGTACAATATAGTTGTCCGAATTATGTTCAAACTCAATTTGTCCCCATACTGGCATTGAGGACTCAATACTTAGTTTTTGCCCCCTTGCTAAATTATATAATTTATCCGCAGAAGTCGTTTTATTAAAATTAACTTGCCCATATAAAATCCACTGAAACAGTTGGTGTAATGTTGTTTTTCCATCACCATTTGTTCCATATATAATTGTTATTTTGCCATCTGTAGCAAAAGTAATCTCACCATTTTTTTCAAAGTTTCTAAAATTACCATATTTAAGACTTTTTATTTTCATTTTCCTCATCCTTTCCACAATCAATTAAAGAAAGAATATTATTAACCACTTCAGTATCCGCTTTTGTCACTGAAAATCTTTCGTCATTGCCATTAGCAGCATCAAATTTCCCCTTCAAAGCATGTTTCTCAATTTCAATAATCTGAGAAACAATTTCATCAATTTGTTCTTTACTAATCATCCAATTCACCCTCATTATCTTCTGTTTGCATTACATCTTCCCAATTTAATCCATATTGTATAATTAAATCATCTAGTTCCCGCATGCAATCCTCTTTATTATTAGCAAGACGGGAATACTCATAAAATCTTCTTAGCTCAATCAGAGCAAAGTTAGACATGTTTTCACTTGGCAATACGACAACATCATATATGTTAGCTACTGTTTTTTCTTTGCCAGTATACTCATTTGTGTGAGTCCTTAATATTCGTCCTCTTCTTTGAACAAACTCTCGATAATCATCATTACTAGAAAGAAGTAATGCGCCTTCAATGGAGGGTATGTTAATTCCTTCATCAAGACATCGAATGGCGACCAATGAATCAATCATACCTCTATTAAAAGCGTTTACCATCTGCATTCTTTCTTTCATATTTTCATTGGCTGTAAATTGATTCACTTTATATCCCATATCATTAAGCACTTCTTTTACATATTGTATATGTCGAACGCCTTCTAGCTGATTGTTTTCAAATAGTCTGCCATCTCCGCAATATACAATAAAATGATCCTTTTCTTTTATTTGTCTAAGAATCCATTCAATCCGATCTATTTTCTCTTGCGCCATGGAAATAACTCTTAATCTACTTCGTTTGTATCTGGCAAGTCCTTCAATATCTATACAAACTCCACTTCTAAAACATGCAGCCATAAGAATGGTATATCTTTCAAAATCTCTCTCTTCATTTTGTGTTGCATATACATATATTGGATAATAATTATAATGCACTAAGTAACCATGTTCTATTGCAAACTCGATCGGCAGATTATATACCCTTCCACCAAAATAATCCATCAACTCATTTCCAGATTCATCATTTTTCCTATTTGAAGGTGTAGCGCTCAACCCCAACATATATGGATATAATTGTTGGTACTGTTCATTTAAGTTCTTAAATCTATGGGCCTCATCAACAATTAACAGTCTTTTTTTGTTAGCTTTTTTAGAGACTCGATCGAATCTCTCCAGATTAAATGAAACTATTGTTGATATTGCAATTACCGTACCACCATTATAGTTAGAATTGAGAACCGCATCCATAAGTTCATTTTCCCAATTATTATTCTCACTTGAAACTAGGATTGTCCGACTATCAGGCAATACTTGATGAATATCTTCATACCACTGTCGTACAAGATGTTTATATGGCGCACATATAACTAAAAAAATGTCTTCCTCTTTGATAATCTCTAATGCTGTATATATAGCAGTCCAAGTCTTTCCTGTACCGGTAGCCATTACAAAAAATCCTTTTTTTCCATTATTCAACCAAGCTTCAATAGCTTCATTTTGATATGGACGTAGAACCACTCCTTTTCCTGAACCGACTTCTTCATCACCAGTTCTTTTTTTATAACTTTTTTCCAAGTGTCGACCTATAATATCAGTATAATCTGTCCGCCTTATATCTTCATGTGTACCATTCCAAATAGAATCAAATTCTTCCTCGTCGTCTTGAATCCTTAATGCATCCCCATCTATCCAACTAACAGATACTCTAATCTTCTCATAGTTTCCACAATAAGCATTTTTAGACTCATTAGCTGAACCAACAAATAAAACTTTATTACCTTCTTTATCTTCCAATAGACCAATTTTATCGTGATATATTCCTAACCTATCATCCAAGTCTACAACCATAACATTTAACTTGTTTTGCTGAATAAGTCTGATTAATAAAAGTAAGTTCTCATCACTGATCTCATTAACACATCGCTCTAAATCTTCAAGAATCAACCGTTGTGACACAGCTTCTTTTATCTCGTAGCCTAATTTAATGGCTTCCAAATCCTGCTCGCTTAATTCAGGACTACATATAATTCGAATTTCACCTCCATTATCAATAAGTGTTTTCATTCCTGAATCAAGCACCTCAAATACACTTGATGAGAAGAACCCAACACTCCGTTTATATATTATTGATTGTTTCAAAGCCGGAATCAAGAAAACATCCAGAATATTATCTTTTCCTTTACTTTTGTAACTTAAAGAAATGGGAATATCCTTTAATGACATTGTAATAACCTTTCAAAATGCACCTTACCAAACTATATACAGTAATGTGCATACTTCTATTATTTAAGCTTACTTGTGTTTACATGGGAAAATTTGTCAAAAATAGTATATCATAAACCCGCTATCATCTCAATAGAAGAACATTTTACAGCATGCACAAAAAGGGGGCAATTAGAAGTTTCGCTTATTACTGACCTATATCATTATATTTTGGTTAGCAACGATGCCACATAAGTCGTGGAATAACTTAACAAATCTCCTATAAGGATTTTCATTCGTGTAAAATTGTATATTCTGTACATTCTTGCTGCTTTGCTTGCTCCCTACATTCCTCTTCACTGTTTCCATAACCTCTTATTTGGTCTAATTCATCAATCCAATAAAACATATTCTCCATTTCAGCACCAAATAATGCTATGTGTGTTTCTCGTAACACCTCAATTTCTATCTTGTCTATTTTTTCTTGTACCTTCTCTGAGTATGCCACTACGGTTTTTTCTGTTTCAAAATGAATAATTTCATCCATTATATTATATAGTACACTAGGAAACTTCTCTGCTTCTTCATCTGTCGACAAATAAATACTGAAACCGAGGGAATGCACAGAAACGATTTGATAGTGTCTTTCTTTTAACTCCATTACAATTCCAATAATTTTTGCAAAATTAATATCAATAATCGGAACGAATGCCTGTATATCTTCATCCATAATTTCATAAAATCCTTTTTTCTTAATGGATCTGATAAACGTTTCTTCATAAAACTCCTCTTGTCCAATTACATTTTCATTTATATCTGGCATTTTCCCAAAAATCAGCTCATCCGTCGATACATCAAATGCTTCATGTATTTTTACCAGAACATTAATATCGGGACAACTTACTCTATTTTCCCATGCAGAAATAGTTTGCCTTGTTACGTAAATTTCATTTGCCAATTGTTCCTGTGTCCATCCGTTCTTGTTTCTGAGAATTTTAATGTTTTCTCCAAATCTAATCATTTTTCTATTCATAGCAAAATAACCTCCCAAATTTTTCTAGCGCCAGTATAACACTTCGTTATGAATAACACTAGCAAATGATTTTAACATAATTCTTTTCTAATCCCTAAAAAATGAATTTGTCGTTTTGTGTAAATAACACATTCTGCCATATATTCAGTATTTGCTTGTGTTAAAATCTCCTAAAACGATAACTAATTCACCTATGTCGTAAAGTCCTTTTGTATTTTATCGTAATATACATATTGAACATTTTGTTAAAATTAAGTTAAGTTTTGTTTTTCATCGCCCCTCCCGCTAACATCTGTATATGTTAATATATAACATAATCATAATTTACTATAATATTAGTACATTGCACTTGCTACATGGAACACTGGGATTTATAATAGATTATATTACTCATATTCATTCTAATTTTGTGATCAATTATAGATATACTTATAGATATATAGATATTCTAATTACATTAGTAAAATATAATGTGCAAAAATATACTATAATTTTAATTGCATTGATTATGTTACGACCCTTTTTTAATTACACAATTGGGAGATAATTCATGGAGCATACTACACAAAAGATTGATACCTATGTAAAAGAGTATAGCATTGTTGTTAATAAAATAACATCATTAAGTATGAAATTTGCCAGTGGTAGCTATTTTATTCCCATTGGACTATTTGCTGGAATCTCATCACTATACATGGATACTAATTCTAATTTTACAAGCGCTATTATTATCATCATACCTATTATACTATCTTTTTATTTATATAATCATATCCGATATATGTTTTTACAATTTAAGCTCAGTGGCTATGCAAGACATTTGGAAATAAAAATAAATGAACTGCTTGAAGATAATGTATTACTCTGGGAAAATAGCATTGCAAGGAGCAATAACCAAAATTATTATGAAAGCATATTTCTAATAATCATTTACCTATGCATTTTCATATTAATGTATTATAATGCTTATATAAATTTGTCAAATATTATATTTAAAAATCAAAACTTTTATGGAACAGCTTTAATTATTACAATAATATACTACTTTTTTTTAGTTTTCATTATTTTCTTTCTAATATCTTACGTAAATGAACATAATAGTACATTCATAAAATCTACCATTGGAGGAAACATAAATACTTTCAAAAAAGAAACTTTTTTGAAAAACCTTCAATTATCTGCAACTAATATAAAGCGTAGAAACTTTGCTAAATTAAAGGAGATATTCAATATAAAAATGTATATTATAATATTATTATTTCTTTTGACTCCTATTGCATTTCTTCCGTTAATATATTTTAGTCCTCAAAATATTGATGTTACTAAAAATTACAATTATATTATTGTTCTTGGCAACAAATCTGTTGATAATGAACCATCAGAGGATATGAACGCACGAATGCAATGTCTGATCAACTATATTGTTGACAATGAACACTGCACCATTGTTCTTTCTGGCGGAAACGGCGAAGCCGCCCTTATGAGTAACTATTTAGAAGAGAATAATATAATAAACAATTCAATTTTGGAAGAAGCATCCCAAAGCACTTACCAGAACCTCAGGAATACTAAAGAGTTAGTTTCCGGAAATGTCTTAATTGTAACAAGTGACTACCATATATTCCGAACGCGATTAATTAGTAATAGATTAAATCTAGACTATGACTTTTTATCTGCAAAATCAACTTCCAATACCTTTTTTAAGTCAATAAAAGAATGCTACGCTATTTGTCTTGAATATTTAAATTTTGCCAGAAATTAAAACAATACAAGCATAAATACGGTAATGTAGTTGCTTTCCCACCAAGTTCGATGGGTAAGTCAAATCCACAGTAGCCAAACAAGTCATAAAACAAGCACATCCCGGCTCATATGATTGTGATGATAAATCAGCCGAAATGTGCTCATCCTATTCCTACACCAATCTATTTCTCTTTCTTCCCCGTCTTCTTCGCAGCTTTCTTCTTCGCCTTCTTCTGTCCGACTACTTCCTTGAGAAGAAGTGCTTTGCCGAGGTCACCGTCTACTCTGATCTTCTTAACTGTAAATGCCATGACGGGGTCTAACTTTCCGTCCATGATCTCCAAGAGTGTCGCTGCCGTGGTGGTGATCAGCACGTCTCTGTCATGGTATTCATAGGGCTGAACATCTGCTTTGCCGTCCTTGATATCGAGATAGAACGCGCCTTCCGCCTCACCCTCGATATTGAACTGAAATGCCACATGATCCTGAATCTTGCTCGCATCGGATTCATCTGCGATGTCTTTGATTTTCTTTACCAATTCTTCGTATGTCATATTTACCTCCTTTACTTTGAACCGCTCATAATAACATCCATATCATGCACAATGTCTTTGTCAAGTTCACCTTTTTCAGCCATGTCTGTCATGATGGCGATAGTTTTCTCGTGGGACATACCGTCCTTGTAGGGTCTTTTCTCTGTCAGTGCCTGATAGATGTCAACGCATGCCAGAAGCCGTTCCTCCGTACCGAGTTCATCGGCGGTAAGACCTCTGGGATAGCCTTTACCATTCAGCTTTTCGTGATGGTTGGACGCCCATTTTACGATATCCGGCATTCCTTTCAAATTCCTCAAGATGTAACGGGTAGCGGATGCATGATCCTTCATTGCAGCGAACTCATCGTCGGTCAGCTTGCCCGGTTTTTCCAGAATGTTGTTTGAGACAATCAGTTTACCGATATCATGCAGTGCTCCGGCCAGATAGATGCGCACGATCTTTTCATTGTCGAATCCATAGTACCTCGCCATCTGCTCTGCCTTCTCCGCTACGCCGATCGAATGAGACTGGGTGAATTCGGATTTGTAGTCGATGATCCTTGCGTACATATTGGCAATATTATGTATCTCCTCATCGGAGTATTCTGATGTCACCGTGCGCAGTCCTCTCTTCAGACTGACAAAGGCACCTTTATTTTTCAAGAATAAAATTTTATCATATGTGACTGCATCAAGGAAAAGTTTTACGGCAGCCTCCGAGAACATCTTGCCCGACTGACTTTGTACCCACTCGCAGATTCTGTCAAACTCGGATTCTGTCATGGCAGACATTTTGGCGTGAATATCTACTTCATCCGCCAAGTGCAGGATCTGTGTTTTTAAATTTGTCTCGGCGGCGGTTTTACCTAAAGGTCCGCTTCCGTCTGCATGTTCATGGTGATAGAGAATAATGTCATTCACATTGGTGCGGAAGGGCATCAGATGGATATTCCGCTCCCCGATTGTGGCGTGGGTGCTGTCATGTGCGACATCATCCATATTGATGACGCCGGAAAACTCAGCTTCCGATCCTTCTGACACCTGCTGTTGTTTGATCAGTTCCTCGTATATAAACTCTGTCAACGCATGGTCATGCAGTACACAGCACCCGACATAATCACGCAGTTCCTCTCCGCTTATTCCTGCATGTTCTGCCATAAACAGGCTAAGACATGCCACGCGTCTGCCATGACCTGTTTCAAGCCCCAATAATTCAAACTCCACTTTATCCATCGCAAACGACAAAGCATAAATCAAGTCTGTCAAATCCAGTTTCATGTCTAAATACGTTCCTCCTATGCTGAGTCTGCGCTTATTATATCATATTTTATCCGCAATGTCATACCCTATGCCGTTATTTTTACAAATTAATCGGTGCGAAAGCCGCCGCCGCGGCAATCACGACCGCCGGAAGAAGATTTGCCACGCGGACTTTTTTACCCCATATGAGGTTGAGTCCCACACAGAAGATCAGTATCGACCCGACCAGAGACAGATTGGTCAATGCCGCATCCGTCATGACCGGTTTGATGAACCGCGCCAGCAAGGTGATTGCTCCCTCGAAGAAAAACACCGGAATTGCCGAGAACACACATCCTTTTCCCATAGAGCATGTCATCACCATGATGATGATCAGGTCAAGGATCGTCTTGATGGCAAGAATCGAATAGTCCCCCAGAATCCCGTCTTCTATCGCCCCCACGATCGCCATTGCGCCGATACAGACGGTGAGCGATGCGGTCACGAAACCGTTCACGAAATCTTTATCTTTTGCATTTCCCGTCTTCACCTTGAGCCACTCGCCGAAACGTTCAAACAATCCGTCGATGTTGATCGTCTCACCGATCAGTGCGCCCAGTGCCAGACAGATCACCACAAACATGGATCTGCCGCCTGCCAGTGTACCGTTCTCGATTTTCATCATGCCTTCCATGGCCCCCGCGATGCCGATAAACAGTACGCTGACACCGCACACCATATTCAGTGTGTCCTGATGACGGCGGGTAAGATATTTCCCGAAAAAGTGTCCCGCGACACCTCCGGCTATGATTCCCGCCGTATTGATTAATGTTCCTAATCCTATCATTTCATGTTACCTTATGTATTATGTTCTGTGCACAAAAGCAACCATCTTCCTCCGCGTCATACCCGACCCGGATTCAGATGATTGCCTGACCAACAACATTATTGTGAATCAAAAGATTACAGATATCCTCGTATATCTACCGTCAGTTTCTCCTCGATATTGATGAGCTTCTTCGCAATATCTTTGGATTTCTCATCGGCAGACTTGTACTGATTCAAATATTTGTGGAGCGATTTCACGCCCATGTTACAGCCGTCAGTCATGAGATCGGCGATCGTTGCGTCCGACTCGTGCATAACTAACTTCATGTTTGTCTTCATCCATGACATACCTTTTGCCATCGGATTGGGATCTTTGCCGTCATCGTGATATTCTTCCAAGAGTTTCTGAACTTTATCGTTGAGGTCGATATGCTCGTCCTTACAACGGATCAGAAGCTTCTTGAAATCCTCGTTGTCAACATATTCCAGAACTTCATCAATCGAGGCAACTCCCATCTTGACGCCCGCATCACATTCCCGCAATAACTTTATTGTATCCTGTTCTACCATGTTTTCCTCCATTCCGGAGCGATGTACGTTCCTTACATTTTGTCAGATAGAAACAGTATGCGTAATCGGGAATATTTTATGCGTTTCCGAGAATTTATTAGGATGAGACTCGAAAATGTCTCGCGTATCTTAATAGTTCTGTGCGCTGATCTCGAAGTAAGCCTGCGGATGTGCGCATACCGGACAGATTTCCGGCGCCTGCGTTCCGACAACAATATGTCCGCAGTTGCGGCACTCCCATACCTTGACTTCGCTCTTCTTGAACACTTCCTGCATCTCGATATTCTTTAAGAGTGCGCGATAACGCTCCTCGTGATGTTTCTCAATCTCGGCAACCATGCGGAACTTTGCGGCCAGTTCGGGGAATCCTTCCTTCTCTGCCGTCTCTGCGAATCCCTTGTACATATCTGTCCACTCGAAGTTTTCTCCGTTTGCCGCTGCAGCAAGATTCTCTGCAGTACTGCCGATGCCGTACAGCTCCTTGACCCACAGCTTAGCGTGCTCTTTCTCATTGTTCGCGGTCTCCAAGAAGATTGCCGCAATCTGCTCATACCCTTCTTTCTTAGCCTTGGATGCAAAAAAGGTATAATTGTTTCTTGCCGTTGATTCTCCCGCAATCGCTGCCTGCAGGTTCTTCTCTGTCTGTGTGCCCGCGTAAGGGCTCTTGTTTTCTGCCTGTGCCATAGCTGCACCTCCGTTTATTAGTTTTATTTTCTAAGTGTACCACAATTTCTATCACTTCACAATCTTGGCCGTCGCTTCCCGCAGCCACTTCAGTTCCTCTCCGTTAAAGTGAGGCGACAGCGTCTCATATACTTTGCTGTGATAATCATTGAGCCACTTAAGTTCCCTGTCCGACATCAGTTCCGGCAGGATGGCATCCCTGTCAAAAGGCACCATCGTCAGCGGTTCCAGATACATGAACTGTCCGTACTCGTTCTTCTCGCCCTTACGGCAAAACACAAGGTTCTCATGGCGGATGCCGAACCGCCCCTCCAGATAGATACCCGGCTCGTTGGAAATCACCATGCCCTCCTCCAGCGCAATCTGTGTATTCTCTGACATACGCCAGTGAATTCTCTGAGGTCCTTCATGTACACTCAGAACAAATCCCACGCCGTGTCCGGTGCCGTGGTTATAATCCAGTCCTGCCTCCCACAGAGGTCCTCTCGCCAGTACATCCAGATTTCGCCCGCATATGCCGTGTACAAATTTCGCTGCGCCGAATGCCAGATGTCCTCTGAGCACCATCGTGTAATATCGCTTCTCTTCCTCCGTCACCGTGCCCAAGGCAAAAGTCCTTGTGACGTCCGTGGTGCCTTCATTGTAATGTCCGCCGGTATCCGCGAGACAGAAACTTCCTTCTTTCATCTCCACGTCCGTCTGCTCGGTGGGCTCATAGTGCACGATGGCACCGTGGACACCGTAGGCGATAATCGGTTCAAAACTGGGACCCAGATATCCTTCCGACTGCTCACGGAATGTCTCAAGTTTCTCTGCCGCACTGATCTCTGTGATCTTCTCTTTGTCGACAGACGTTTTCAGCCAGTGCATAAATCTCGTCACTGCCACGCCGTCCTTCACATGTGCGGTGCGTATATGCTTCATCTCCTGCGGTGTCTTGACTGCCTTCATCAGCACGATGGGACTGCTCTTATCAATCTTTTCTACATTATCCGGCAGGCTGTTCATCAACCTGTAATTGACGCACCCGCTGTCTATCCACACTTTACTTCCGGTGGCAATATCGTGAAGCTTCTGCTCTATCGCATCGTATGGTTCCACGGTAATACCCGCCCGTGTCAGCTTACTGCGAATCTCATCGGAAAGAATCTGCTCATGGATAAACAGATACACCTCATCCATGGTCAGCAGCATGTATGCCAGAAAAACAGGTGTGTGCAGCACATCGTTTCCGCGCAGATTCGTGAGCCATGCGATCTCATCCAACGCAGTAAGAAGCAGGATATCCGCTTTCTCTGCGTGCATCTTTTCATGCACGTCGGCAAGCTTCTCTTCTCTGCTTCTTCCCGTATATTTGGCATCCAGTTCACGAACCGGCTCCGTGGAGATGGGCGGCCGATCCGACCAGATAAAATCCACCAAATCCTCTCTGCCGTCGAACGTGATCTGCTTTTCATCCGTTTTCTCCGCAATCGTTTGCACAAACCGCTCCGTGACGGTTCGTCCGTCGAAGCCGATAATGCTCTTTTCCTGCAGATGGTCACTCAGATACTCCGCCATCGTAGGTACGCCCGGCTGTCCCGAGCGCATGAGCACAACAGAACTGTCTCTAAGCTGATCATCCGCCTGTATGAAATATCTTCCGTCTGTCCACAACGCTGCTTCGTCGGGCAGTACGATCAGTGTTCCCGCCGAACCGGTGAACCCCGACATGTACTCCCTTGCCTTGAAGTATTCTCCCACATATTCCGAGCTGTGAAAGTCCTCCGTGGGAATGATGTATGCGGAGAAATTTCTCTCCTTCATCAGATTGCGGAGCGCATTTAGTTTATCCTCAACATTCATTGTTTCTTATATCCTGATTGTTTTCTATTTCTTGTTTGCTTTCTAAATCCTGATCAGCTCATATTGATCCGTTCCCACTCCGATCTTAACCGCGTGGGCGATACAGCTCTTCCACTCCGTGTCGGGGTGTGTCATACAGAAATGATCGTGCCCTTCCTCGTTGCCGTGCTCTTTAAGATTCTCTCCCAGAACACTGCTCTCGACAGGCGCCATCTGATTACACAGATCCGCGCATGCCTGATCCAGCGCAACGGGATCGAATGAAGCGAGCATACCCACATTGGGAATAATCGGAATGTCGTTCTCTGCATGGCAGTCACAGTTCGGTGACACGTCACAGATCAAAGAGACGTGGAAACATGGACGATCCTTGCAGACCGCCAGGCTGTACTCCGCCATCTTATAGTTGAGCAGTGCGATGGAATCTGCAAAATCCGCTGCGATTGCATCCTTGGGACAAACCGCCAGACAACGTCCGCAGCCCACACATTTATTATGGTCAATTCTTGCCTTCCTATTCTCGATATTCGGTGCACCGTGAGCGCATATTCTGTCACAGGCTCCGCAGCCCACACACAGGGACTCGTCAACGCTCGGCTTGCCGTCGCAGTGCTGCTCCATCTTGCCGGCTCTGGAACCGCAGCCCATACCGATGTTCTTGAGGGTGCCGCCGAAGCCCGCCATCTCGTGACCTTTAAAGTGCGTCAGAGTGATAAAAATATCGGCGTCCATCACTGCCTGCCCGATCTTCGCTTCTTTGACATATTCTCCGTTGATGGGTACAAGTACTTCGTCCGTACCTTTCAATCCGTCACCGATAATGACATGACAGCCCGTCTGATATGGGGAAAAGCCGTTCATGTAAGCTGTCTCAAGATGATCCAGCGCGTTCTTTCTGCTTCCCACATAGAGCGTGTTGCAGTCCGTCAGATAGGGTTTGCCGCCCAGCTCTTTCACATAGTCCGCAACCACTCTCGCATAGTTGGGTCGAAGGAAAGCAAGGTTTCCGTACTCGCCGAAATGAATCTTGATTGCCGCATATTTATCCGTAAAATCAATAGTTTCAAACCCTGCCGTCTTCATCAGACGATGTAACTTCTGCAGCAGGTTTTCCTGTTCGGTCGCCTTAAACGTCGTGAAGTATACATTCGCTTTCTCCATGATATGTATAAGTTCCTCCTTAATCAAACGCTTTGAAGCGCTCGCTGATGATCGCATACTGCTCCTTAATCTTCAGATACAGTCCAATCGTATTCTCTTTTTCCTTTTCAAATTCTTTGATTATCTTATCGTAGTTGCGCTCCAGACTGGTAACGACATTCTTGTTGATCTTGCCGCTGTCCGCGTCGCCGTTCATGATATCAAGTATCTTCTCTTTACTGAATGCCTCCTTGTAGCTTCGTTTGCCGTACAGCGCGCTTAAGATATCCGCTACCGCAATAATCTGCTGTGACAGACTCAGATCTTCCGCTTTCAGTCCCTTGTGGTAACCTGTACCGTCCAGCTTCTCATGGTGTCTTACCGCAATCTGTAACACCGCATCGTCCACGATACCCTCTAAGATCATCTCCGTAATGCGCACGTGCGCTTTCATGACCTTCATCTCTTCATCGCTGAGCCGCCCGGTGGATTCCAGTATGTTGAGCGGGATCGCTATCTTGCCGAGATCGTGCAGAAGCGCACCGTAATGCAGGTCTCTGAGATCCTTGCCGGACATTCTCGCCAGTCTGCCGAGCTGCTCCGCAAAGTTCACGGTAGCCAGCGTATGAATAACCGTGTGCTCACTTCTGAAATCGATGGTGTATACGAGCATCTCCAGGAAACCGCGTTTATACTGCTCGGAGAAAGCACGCTTCGCCAGAAGTGCATCCAACTCCTCACGGTACTTGCCGTTGATCAGATTCTCCGTGATACCGTACCTCTCCTCCGCCTTCTGGAAAAGATCCAACGCCGCGCCGGAGAATTTAGTATCGCGGTATCTGGAGAAATAGTCCGGCTCCATCTTCTCACTCTTCATGTTCATGAAGGTATCCATACGGTCCGCCAGACTCAAGAGTTCTATGATGTGCATGTAACGGCTCTGAATCAGGTTATGCTTGTTGTAATCCAGATGATGATACAGTATGATCTCCGCCTTGTCTCCCATGGGTGAGAGATACTTTAAGAAAAGGAAACCATAGATGGAATGGGACCACAGATTCTTCGTCTCAAAGTCGGTCACGTTCTTGACGTTATCCTCCTTGTACAGTCCCAGATCATGCAAAATACCGAGCATCGTGTAGTCCACAAGTTCCTGCTCCGTGTAATGCTGCTCCGTATATGTATTCTCATACTCCATCATCTTGTAGAGGATATATCCCGTAACCTCTCCGTGGTGCATGATTTTATTATTGATGATACCCAATGTCTTTCTGATGATTTCATTGACATCCTTACTGCTGATAACACTCATTTGGTAGTTTTCCCTTCTTTGAAAGCAGCGTTTTCTGAACAATTATAATTATTTTATCATTTTTTCTTTCTATTGTCCCCTATTTCTTTTATAAAATTTATAAAAAAAGAATTTATTAAAAAAAAATTATGGATTCATTTTCACCAATCACAATCATTATTTTCCAGTACCCAAACATACGTTTGTATGTTATACTATTATTACAGTGTGAATAAGAATCAACAATCGGACAGCCTGAGTTTTGGTCCGAATTCTTTGAAAGGGGCGGCACGGCATGAAACAGCATATCTATCTCTGCATCGATCTGAAATCTTTCTATGCCTCTGTGGAGTGTGTGGCACGCGGTCTGGATCCCATGACTGCCAATCTGGTCGTTGCAGACCCGGAACGCACCGAGAAGACCATCTGCCTTGCCATCACTCCCGCCATGAAAGCGCTGGGCATCAAGAACCGCTGCCGGATCTTCGAGATTCCGAAACATATCAAATATATCATCGCCACGCCCCGCATGCAGAAGTACATCGATACCGCCGCAGACATTTACGCCGTCTATTTAAAATATATCGCCAAGGAAGATATCCATGTCTATTCCATAGATGAGGCATTTATGGATGTCACGGACTACCTTGAGCTGTACCGCATGTCCGCCCGTGAGCTGGGACAGCGGATCATGGATGACATCTACCGCACCACCGGCGTTCGTGCCACCTGCGGTGTAGGAACCAATCTTTATCTGGCAAAGATTGCTCTGGACATTACCGCCAAGCACTCCGAAGATTTTATCGGCGAATTGGACGAGGAAAGTTACCGCAAAAGCCTGTGGAACCACAAGCCGCTCACGGACTTCTGGCGAATCGGACCGGGGATTGCGAGGCGCCTGGAGCCTTTCGGTATTCGCACGATGCGGGATATCGCCGAGGCGGATGAGGATTTCCTCTACCGTCTCTTCGGCGTGGATGCGGAGCTTATCATCGATCATGCATGGGGCAGGGAGACCGTCACGATGGCGGATATTAAATCCTACAGGTCGCATTCCAACTGCATCAGCAGCGGACAGGTTCTCGGCTGTGACTATCCTTTCGACAAGGGGCTTTTGATTGTGAAAGAGATGATGGACCTGCTCTGCCTGGATCTGGTGGGAAAAAATCTGATTACCAAATCGATCACCCTTCATGTGAGTTATTCCAACCGTCTGAATATCCCGTCGGCACACGGCACTGCGGCGCTGGATGTGGAGACCAACTCCGACGTGCTGCTCATTCCCGCGGTGACCGAGTTGTATGAGCGGATTGTGAACCCCTCCTACGGCATCCATAGGGTCAATATCACCTGCAACAATGTCATGCCCGAGGAGTATCATCAGTATCACTTCTTCGTGGACGGGGAAGAGTTGGAACGCAGCCGCAAGATGCAGCAGGCAGTGATCAGCATCAAGAATAAATTCGGCAAGGACGCAATCTTAAAAGGAATGAACTTTGAGGAAGGCGCTATGACCAGAGAGCGCAACCATCAGATAGGAGGACACAAAAGTGGCGAGTAGACCCAAACATAAAATGCCAATAGAAGACAGAGCCAAGCAGTTCATGCCCTTTGCGGCATTGAAGGGTCTTCCGGACGCACTGGCCGCCAAAGAGAAAATTACCGTCCCCAAAGTGGAACTGTCCGAGGAGATGGCGGAGGAACTTGACCGCAAGATGCACATGCTCACTAAGGGCATCATCACCTCCGTGGTCTATTTCCACCGAGACGAATACATTAAAATAACCGGCATGGTCGCCCGCATAGACGAGACCGGCCGGTTATTGCAGATCGTCAATACCAAGATTCCCTTTGATGATATACTTAAGATCACCTTTCCCTCAGAGACAGCCGATCCCCTTCTCTAAGGCGAGCAGATATTTCTTCGTCTTGATACCGCAGGCAAACCCGCTGATGTCTCCGCTCTTATGAATCACCCGATGACAGGGAATTAAGAGCAGGATCGGATTTTTGTTGTTAGCCTGCCCCACTGCGCGGACGGCTTTCGGATTGCCGACCCCTACGGCGATATCCTCATAGCTCCTCGTCTCTCCGTAGGGAATCCTTTGCAGTTCTCTCCACACGCTCTTCTGAAAAGGTGTTCCCGCATAGGCAAGCGGCAGATCAAATTCCGTTCTCTTCCCCTGAAAATACTCGTCAAGCTGACGGCAGGCTTCTTTAAGCAGTTCGCAGGGTTGTCCGCTGCAGTTTCGATCTTCTTGTGCCTGCTGTACTACCGTATTTGCAGCGATGTCAGACACTTTACTGTGCAGACACAAGTTCGTAATTTTGCCGTCACTCTCACTGATTTTTAATACCCCGATGGGGCTTTCGTAAAGGCACATGTTCATTGTTCTTCTCTCCGCAATTTAATCTGCCGTTCAATCAACAGTATACAGTAAAAACAAATCCGAGTCCATCGCATCAGACAGACTCGGACCTTTCTTACTTCACACTACCGTCACCGCCCATAAGTCTTGTCATTTCTTCTATCCTCTCCAAAGGAAAAGGCGGTGAGGCAAGCGGCTTCATCGCAATCGACATGAGTTTCATGGGATTGTCGTCCGCGGCAATACGATTCGAGCTAAAGCAACCGCATGCACGACATCTGTGTACAATTGCCCACTCACCGTTCTTCCTGATCCACACAGCTGCCGGCTCCATATGTCCTCCGCAATCAGAGGCGCGGTCGCCGGGCTCGATATCTACATGGAGACTGTACAGACAATTCGGGCAGTGATTCCTGTGGTCGCTGCCCGCGCCCTCCGGAACAACCGGTCGCCCGCACACCTTACAGGTAAAAGAATCGCTGCACGCATGTGTTTTATAATAACCTTTTTCGTATTGCCTTTTTTTATTCTCTCTATTCAATTTTATGCCCTCCTAAAAGCTTGTTCATGTTGATTCAGAAACAAACCTATTGGGAGGAGATGTCATTACCCAACACCAACCTCCCGGTCAGTGCACGGTCTCCTTATAATAATTAGTCTTCATAAAACAGCTCTCCTTTCTCACAAGTACCGGCAGACCAATATATTCATGCTATATTCTATCTGTCTTTCAATACTTATCACCTGCCGAATTCCACCTTATTTCTCTTTAGGAAACTTTTGTCATTGCCGTATAAAGCAGCAAGTTCCTCATCATTATCCAGAAATAATTGATATTCCTCCTGCGGAATGCGAGCAGGCTTTATTCTTTCATATATGGTCAGGTTCAGGGAGTGTTTGCATTTCTCACACTGATAGATCAGCCATACATCCACTTTATTTCCATTTGCGTTTACCCGGAACTTTCCGGTATTTATGAAATGCTTTTTCTTTCCGCAGCCTGAACATTTATGAAGAATCCTGATGGATTTTACATAGCTCACCTTTATCTCCTTTATTTTGCGGGATAATGCGTAAGCTATCACAGTATTAAGTTGTATTTGCAATAGCTACGCTATGCAAAATAATAGGGTTTCAGCATAAAGGTATCCTCCTGATAAACAATCTCTTCTCTTTCCGTAGAAAAGGCTGATATCCTGTTCGTTGCGAAGATATCAGCCCTCTATCATTTCTTATGATTCCGAATGATCCGTTGTACGCTTTTCTCAGTCAAAAAGTATCTCTCCGATAATTGTGTGATCGTCGCACCGGATTGGTACTCATCATACATCTGACTGTTACGGTTCATAAGTTCCTTTTTTGTTTCTGTTCCGGCTCCCCATGGCTTGTGACATTCCGACCTCCTAGGTATATAGAGCGACTGCCCGTCAGCATATTGTTGAACCAGTTCCAGTACGTCTTCCGGCAGAACATCCTCTGCCCTTATATAGCCCATAACTATCCTCCTAATATTTTATTATTTAGGATTCGCAATGGCTATAACAATCAATTATCTCACGTTTGCATTAGCCATCGCTATTTAACCACTACATATCTCCTCATGCCTGTTACCTTCCTTTCTCTATATTTGCGGGTCAAATACTCCCATTTACATCATTTTCTGAGAGGCTGCTTAATCACGCATAGTATACCAATTTCTCATGTCAATAACAAGTCTCCCGTTTATTTAGAGTTGTTTATGTTCCGCAAGGGACATCTTTGCATTCTTGTCCTGTTGTGATATAATATTCGTTAAGGGCAGAGGCAAGTGTACGAACATGCATATGATGAACTTGCTCAGGCAGATGCATGTTTGTACATTTGACGAGCGAAGCGACCGAGGAAATGCGAAGCATTTTCGAGGCTCTGCCTTTAATCTTTAGATAATCAATGCCTTTATGGGGATATAGCTCAGTTGGGAGAGCGGTACGTTCGCAACGTATAGGTCAGGGGTTCGAGTCCCCCTATCTCCATTAAATCCGAGGTGCATGTCATCTCGTAAGCGAGCTTGCTCGCTTTTTTTAGTTAAATCACGCCCGTCACTCCCTTTTCCAGTCCCCGTTCGCCGGATTGTCGATCAATCCGCCGTCTTCATCAAAACGGGAGCCGTGACATGGGCAGTCCCAGGAATGCTCCGTCTCGTTCCATTTCAGGGCACATCCCAGATGAGGACATCTCTTTGTAGTAGGTATCAGCAGATTGACCGTAGTCTCCGCTCCGTTTATAAAAAGCTGCGGTTTTAAGATGTTTCTGGAAGGATTAAACACCGCCTCATACGGATTTTCTTTTCCCACAATCTTGTCTGTCAGAATCATAGCCGCCGCCATGGCGGATGTCATCCCCCACTTATGATATCCCGTCGCGACGAAGCACTGCGGCATACTTTTGGAGTAAAGACCGATATAAGGTATGTTGTCGAGCGTCATGCAATCCTGCGCTGCCCAGTAATACCGCTCTTTTGCCCGCGGGTAATACTTCCCCGCATATGTCCGCAGCTCCTGCCACTTACCGCCTTCCTGTCCTGTTCTGTGGGAGCCACCGCCCACCAAAAGAAGATCTTGATAGCTTCTGAAGGACATTCCCCTTTTATCTTCATTGATGTACATATCCTTCACCAGAGGAGCATTCTCTAATGCGAGCACATAAGAGCGGTCCTGATACATCTTCAGGAAATACAGTCCGTGCTTATTGTCGATCGGAAAATGAGTGGCAAAAACCAATTTCTGATATGTGATGCGTGCCCGCTCTGTCAGGGCAGTATTCTCCGATAATTTTGTCACAAAAGTATTCTCATAGATATTTAATCCCTCTGCAATATGTGCCAAAAATTTCAGAGGATGGAACTGTGCCTGATGCGCAAAGCCCACAGCGCCCACGGTGGAAAACGGAAGTTCCGTCGGATCCTGAAGCAGCGCATCATATCCGACTTTTCTGAGCGCATCGGCCTCCCTCTCCAGCTTACTCTTGTTGTTTATGGAATACACGAAATTATTCTTTTCCTCAAAATCACAGTCTATATTTCTGCAGAGCATAAAATATTTATCCAGTGCCTTCCTGTTGGCATCCAGATACATCCGGGTCCTTTCCGTTCCCTCCTTTTTTAACAGGTCGGCATACATCAATCCGTGCTGCGCGGTAATCTTGCCGGTGGTGTTCCCCGTGACACCGCTGCAGATACTTCTGCCTTCGGCAAGCAGATAATCAACTCCTCTCTCCTGCAAAAAATAAGCGCAAAGAAGTCCGGTAATCCCGCCGCCGATAATCAGCACATCCGTTTTTACCTCTCCCTCCAATTTATCAAAATGAGGCATGTTTACATTGTCTGTCCAAACAGAATTCATAGTTTTCCTCTCATCTGTTGTTCTTTGTTGATTTATTTGTCATTACATCGGATATTCATATTCAAAGGAGGCACCGTTTGTCTTAAATGAAAAGAGAGTTCGCTTTCCTGTTCTGAAACGATAGAAAGCACGACAGGCTGCATTCTCATGAATGGTACGCACCATGTTTCCCATTGCCGGTGCTTTTAAGGTCTGCCCATCTCTTCTAACTGCGTCCTTGTCCAGCAGCCGCGCTTCCAGTTCCATGTCTCCCTGAACAACCCTGACAACTCCGTCCTGAAGCCGGACAATCCTGGCTCCCAGATAGGTGGCAAGCCTGTATTCCCTGCCATGCCACAGCACAATACCGATTACACCTTTAAAGTGAAAACCCGCGATAGGAATATCCGCCACGGAAAGCATCAGTGAACCGCCTTTAAAAAAGCATTGTGTCCACGCATATGCTTTCGGAAAAGATTGTCCCCGGTCTCCTTCCCAGTATCCGCACGCGTTTCGAAAATGATATTTTTGCCCGCTGATGAACACGATCCCGGACACTGTATGGCGCATACTCCACACACTGTGACGGCATTCCAAATATGGAAGCAATGCAAACGGACCCATGATATCATACTTGACAGGCGACAGCTGTCCGAAGTTCAGTTTACCGTGTACCCTCAATTTCGGTTCTTGTATGGCGAGCCGGATGCCGTTTCTGTTAAAGCGATTCTTTCCGATGGAAATATTCTGCCCTATCCTGTGAAATGCGCTGCCCGGAAAAGAAACGGTCCACGCACCGTTTTCCGTAATGATCTGAACAGAGCAGGTCTGCTTTTTACCCGTCCCATGTACTGCCGGAATAATTGCCAGTGTCTGTGTATCGGACTGGCATTTAAAGTACCACCCGTAAAAAGTGCCGTTCATAACTGATTCCTCCACAATGCTATGGTTATTTTCTCTTGTATGAGAAGGATTTATTCATGGACAACATAAAAAGACCGCCAATCACTGTAACAGTGACCGACGGTCCGCATTGCTTACATCATTCTTCTGTCAATTATAAAACTTTAGAATTCTCGCGCCGCAGAAAGTCTAAAAACTCCTGTTCCGGAAGCGGCTTTGAAAAATAGAACCCTTGTATATAGTCTATTTGAATTTCTTCCATCTTCTTATACTGTTCTTCCGTCTCGATACCCTCTGCAACGATTCTCATACCCATACCGTGAATCATGTGTATTGCCGCATCCATGACATACTTGGCTTTGTCATTGGCAAAGTACGCCTGACTCATCTCCCTGTCGAATTTGACAATCTTAACCGGCATGTCCACGATATAGTTCAGGTTAGATTGCCCAGTTCCGAAATCGTCGAGAGAAAAATGAATTCCGTATTCGATCATCCTCTCCATATTTGAGATCAAAATTCTCTTCGCACGCAGAGACGCAGATTCAGTTATCTCCAGATTGATACGCCCGGGATCCATTTCCATGCTGTTCATTACCGCAATGTATGTATCCGCCAATTTTTCGTCAGCGCACTGCACTACTGACAGATTGACCTCTATATAACGCATTCCATAGTCTTCCAGCCTGCTCGTCTGAAAGAACTGGCACACCTTCTCAAATACCCTCCTGCCAATGTTTATGATCATGCCGTTGTTCTCGGCAATATTTATGAATGCTCCGGGCGGTATGATTTTCCCCTCCCGATCAACAATTCTGACTAGCGCCTCCGCGCTGGTAAAACACTTGTCCTCAATGGAGTAAATCGGTTGATAGTAGACAACGACCCTGTCTTCCTCCAGCGCACTCAATATCTGCTGGATCATCGTGCGTTCTGAGAGCATCTGTTCAACAGTACCGCTGCCGACAGTCTGGGCATTATCCATAATCGAGTCTTTTTTCAGAAGACTGGCATACTGTATAAGTTCCAATAATTCACTGTAAGAAGAAACACACCTTGGATCTTCTACATAGTAAAAAGAAGGCCTTTTCTGAGACGTATGCGGCTCCTCTTTGCTTACCCATTCAACACATCTGTCCCAGACAGCCTTGGCTCTCTCCCCATTGGTAAAGAGCAGCAAAACCTCATTCTCCGTGATTTTAAATGCGCTCGCACCCTGAATTTCTAAAAGAACATCAAATGTCCTTTGAGCTTCCACACTTCCGGAAGAATTTTGCTCATCCTGCCATGTAGTATTTTCAAACAAAACGGCAATTACATAAAACTTCTTGTTGCCATCGCTGTACAACTGCTCACCGTAACGGGTATAGGCAACATAATTAAACAATCCCGTGTGCCAGTCCAAATTCAGCTCCGGATTCTCGAATTGAAAGAAAACCACCGTAACCCCCAGAGCACAGGCAAATCCTATAACGAGAAGCTCTTTATTGAATATTTGAATACATGCCGCCGCAATCCACATGAGCATCCAGATCAGCACTGTCCTGCGCTGTCTTTCATAAATATACTTCTTATACAGAAACA
>JAFLTD010000219.1 GCA_022510625.1 Lachnospiraceae bacterium | reverse complement strand
TAACACCATTTCTATTTCTTCTTGCCATGAAATCTTGCCTCCTATTTTCATGTTTACTCATCAATAAGTTTTTCATAAAAGTTTACATGGTGTTAGTCTTACCCATTTTTGACAGGTTATTCAATTTTTGCTAATTCCGTTCCGGGAAAAAATTCTTTCAGGATTTCATCGTAGGTTTCCCCGTTCAACGCCTTGCAGTTTGCCCCATACTGGCTCATCCCGAATCCGTGCCCCACTCCCGTGACATGGAAGATGACCTGTATGTCCGTCTGTTCCATCTCAAAAGAAGCTGACGGCAGCGCGAACAGATATCGAAAAGCCTCCCCGTCCATCTGCCCAACCTCTTCTCCTTCCGCAAAAAACGACACATTTGTCACGTATCCTGCCGTGTCGTAGGTGAATTCCATACCATCCCACAGCTCCTGCGCAGAATACCGCTCTCCTATGTGTTCCTGTATTTCACGCATACATTTTTCTTTGGAGAGCGTCACCTCGCTGCCGTAATCTTGGGCCGCTTTATCCTGCACACAAGCGATGCTCGTCAGATAGGGATACTTCTCCGTCTGCCATACCCGAGCCGCATCTCTTGTCTGACCGTTGCTGATCTTAAAATAGGATGCCTGAATGGGGTCTCCCCGGTAACACAGATACAGCCCGTCCGTTTCCGACACTGCCTGTCTGTACACTGAAAATCCTTCTTCCATCACCTCGTTTGTCTCATACCATTTCTCCAGTCCGTCACCCGACACCTGCAGATGCTCCTCGCCCTGTTCCTGTAAAACCCGCATTAATTCTGTTCTCAAAAGTACTGCCTGCGCCTTTAATGCCTCAGACTCATACGTATCCGGCATGACCGATTCCAGTTTATAGGCAAGATACTCCTCCATGGGGATCTCCCAGACACCCCACTTCATGACAGCCTCAACCGGATACTCTATCTCATCCTCCGCCTCTTCCTGTTGTCTGTTTTGGCGAAGCACTTCCGTTTCCACTCCCACATGTCCCCACAGACATGCACACACATACGGCAATAAAAAAACAAACAAAAGAAAGCCTCCGGCATCTCTTTTGTTTGTTCCTTTTAAGACGATTCTTTTTTCTTTCATGAGACACCCCACATGTACTATTATTATGTGAGTATCTCATGCAATATGTTTGGGCAATTTGCCAATCACAAACGCTTGCGCACCTATTTGGCAAATACCCCGCAAGGCTACCGCGCCAGATCCAGGTGCTGCACGGTGGATACATTCCCGTTCTCGTACAGGAATATGCCCGTGTTTCTGATCATAGCATTGTTGCTGTTATCCTGCGCGGAGTTAAGGGCAAACTGCGTAGATACATTGCCAAGTCCTATGGCTCCCACGCCCAGGTCCGACAGATGATACAAAGTATCATTGCCTTCCTCATCTTTTACCCAGATCAGTAACTTATCCCATATCTCATCCGCCTCGTCGATCCATCCGTTTCCGTCGGAGTCATACTTGGCAAGATCCGCAAATCCGTTGCCGGACTGCGTTCCGAAGAGCTCACCGCCGTCATTGATCACGCCGTCACCGTTTAAGTCCAATGCCAAGAATCCGCTGCCGGAACCAAGCATGGAAATCTCCTCTGCCGTGCCGTCCTGATCCAGATCAAAGAAAAACTTCTGGTCCGAAACACTTGCAATATTCGTGTCCAGATTGATCACAAGCGGATCGCAATATCTCACGCTGGTGCCGAACGTCTCCTCATAGTACTGCTCGAACCTGCGGCTCATGGCAAATTCCAGATTGAAGGAAAGTTCCCTGCCGTCTGCGGTCCGCACCGTACCTGTGGTTGCAAAAGAAGTGGACTCCTCCTCCATATGATAATATGAATTGGTGAGAAAACTTGCCTGATAGACTGTTTTCCCGGAACCCATATCACTTGATGCCTCGCCCTGCGAATTCCACGGAGCCGCATCGAACCTATGCCCCCGGAAACCGAACAGAAGCTCCATCAGAAACTGCATGCAATACTGTCTGATGGTCATGATCGTATCTTCCGGTGTCTTCCTTACAGTAATTCTGCCCGGATTGGATAAGTTCCTAAAGTGTGTCGTGATATCCTCCAGGTTAGCGGCATTTTCTTCATTATCCTCAGTCTGATCGGTCTGTTCCATATTTTCGCCGGAATTGATCAAGTCTCCGAAGAGACTGTCCAAGTTCTCGTTGGGACCGCCCATACGCCGCATAGCAGAGAATCTCACTGATTTTGCCGTCACAGAAGTATAACTTCTGCTCGATTCCATCGCTACTACACTGGAATCAATTCTCACTACTACCTCCTCTTGTCCAGACCATTATCTACGCCCGTCTGTGCCACCGACTGCACCTTCCATGATGCATTGCAATAGAAAGGACGGCATCCTCAAAGCAAATCCTTTACTTTGAAAAACACCGTCCATGGTCTGTACATCATTCAGATTCAAGAAACAATCGT
>JAFLTD010000218.1 GCA_022510625.1 Lachnospiraceae bacterium | reverse complement strand
TTTCCACACAAGTCATACTCATCAAGCCACGTAGCTTGCAATAAACATTTAGTTAATAACGTTCATGCCTCTTACACAATACATAGTTCCGATACAACCGCCCCTCAATTATAGCCTTAAATCACGTATCTGTCGTTATGTTCCACCACAATCTCAATTCCGTTCTCGCCCTTGTGATAAGAATTCGCCCGTATCGTTCCTCGACTTTCCACAATACAATTCTCAATATGCGTGTTATCCCCAATATACACATCATTCAGAATGATAGAATTCTTAATGTAGCAATTATTGCCGATAAACGTTTTCTTGAAGATCACGGAATCCTCAACTTTACCGTTTACAATACAACCACTGGAGATCAAACTGTTCTGAATACTTGCTCCCGTATTATATTTTGCCGGCGGCAAATCGTCTACCTTGGAATAGATATCCGGATACTGCCTGAAGAAGTAACTTCGGATTTCCGGCTGAAGAAAATCCATATTCGTTTTATAGTAATCCTCTACTGTAGCTATATTGCTCCAATAATCTTTGATCTTGTAACCATAAATTCTCTTCATATTTTTATAGCGAATCAGAATGTCTTTTACAAAATCATATCGGTCTTCTTCCGCACACTTCTCGATCATCTCGATCAGCTGACGTCTTCTGACCACATAGATACCGCAGGAGATCGTGTTGGACTTCGCAACAACCGGTTTCTCCTCAAACTCTTCGATGCGGCAGTCTTCGTTCATCTTGATCGTACCAAATCGGTCAACATTGACATCCGGTGCCATATCCTTACATACTACTGTAATATCTGCCTTCTTCTCAATATGATATTCCAGAACCTCATTGTAATCCATCTTGTATACGCAGTCGCCGGAAGAGATAACCACATACGGTTCATGACTGTTCTTCAGGAAAGCAAGGTTCTGTGCAATGGCATCCGCCGTACCCCGATACCATGCATTGCTTTCTGCCGTCACAGCAGGTGTAAATACGAATAATCCGCCCTGCTTACGACCGAAGTCCCACCACTTGGAAGAACTTAAGTGTTCATTTAAGCTGCCTGCGTTGTACTGCGTAAATACAGCAACTTTATTGATACGAGAGTTGGACATATTACTCAGCGCAAAGTCAATACTTCGGTAGCTTCCTGCAATAGGCATTGCACAGACTGCACGTTTCTGTGTCAATTCCTTAATTCTATGATTATTACCTCCTGCCAGGACAATTCCTATCGCTCTCACTGTTTATCACCTACCTTAATTAAAGATTTACCGCTCGGAAGATTTCCGTTTGCATAGTCTTCCGCACTTGTCTCGCCGAAAATAACAGAATTCTTTCCGACGGTAACCCCCTTAGGAATGACGCTCTTCTCTCCCACAGCCACAATACCGTGATTATAAATATGTGGATCTGTATCATGCTCGGCCTCCTCGCCGACACCCAGCTTCACATCATCCTCAATCAAAACATTCTCCGCAATGATAGCCTTATTTATTTCACAATTTCCGCAGACTTTCGTCTCGTTCATAATAATGGAATCGCGCACAACGGTCCCTGCACCTATCGTGACGCCGCAGCCGATAACGGAATTATAAACCTGTCCGTATATTTCGGAGCCCTCACCAATAATGCTCTTCTCAACAACACTGTCGGCAGATAAGTACTGAGGCGGCAAAATCTCGCTCCTTGTATAAATTTTCCAGTATTCCTCGTACAGGTTAAACTCCGGAACAAGATCGATCAACTCCATGTTAGCTTCCCAATAAGAGTGCAGTGTTCCGACATCTTTCCAGTAACCGTTAAATTCATAGGCATAAAGAGGTGAACCTTTCGAATGGCAATACGGAATAATATGTTTACCGAAATCCAATCCCGGCTGTTCAGCGTTCTTAAGAAGCGCTTCCTTCAATGTCTTCCAACTGAATATGTAGATACCCATGGAAGCGAGATTGCTTCGCGGATTCTCCGGCTTCTCTTCAAAGTCTACGATCTTGTGATCCTGATCCGTGATCATGATACCGAATCGCTTCGCTTCTTCCATCGGTACGGGCATAACCGCTATCGTAACTTCCGCCCCGTTCTGCTTATGGAAGTCAAGCATCACTTCGTAATCCATCTTGTAAATATGGTCGCCCGATAAGATCAGGACATACTCGGGATTAAAACTCTCCATGTAATCCATGTTCTGATAAATTGCGTTGGCCGTACCGGTATACCACTCACTGTTGGCGCTCTTCTCATACGGAGGCAGTACCGTGACACCACCTATATTTCTGTCAAGATCCCACGGAATGCCGATTCCGATATGCGTATTCAACCGAAGCGGCTGGTACTGGGTCAGCACACCTACGGTGTCAACACCCGAATTAATACAATTACTGAGAGGAAAGTCGATAATTCTATATTTACTGCCAAAAGACACAGCAGGCTTTGCAACCTTTGACGTAAACACTCCTAATCTGCTTCCCTGACCGCCAGCAAGCA
>JAFLTD010000217.1 GCA_022510625.1 Lachnospiraceae bacterium | reverse complement strand
CGGGCAGAAAAATCCCGAAGCACCAAAGGGCACTTCGGGTTAGGTCTTGCTATCGCATATGAAATTGTCGCTTCACATCATGGTACGATCCTTGTGCGGGATAATCCTGCAGGCGGAAGTATTTTTACGGTCAGGCTGCCATAACAAAACGAACAAGTTCGTTTACGAGATTCGCTTCGCGAACTCGAAATTACCTTGAATAAAACGAACTATGTTCGTTTACAAGTTTGCTTCGCAACCTCTGCCTTGAAATTATGCACAATATCTTCTATACTGTAAATAACAGACATCGGTCCGTAATTACATAAGAAAGGAACAATCACTATGGCAGAGAATACACATTTAGAAACCTTTCCCGCAAACAAATTGGAGGCGCTTGCAATGCTTTATATGCAGCATCAAAATTTATCGGGACTTACCCCTGAGCAAGTTCTGGACAAATATCAGGATGCCTACGCAAAGATGCGCAACCACGAGAGGGTGAAAGGGCAGGTTCAATACTAAAGGCTCGCGCCGAAGTCAGTCACTATGATCTGACCGGTCATAGCACGGGACTCATCGCTTGCAAGGAACAGAAGAATATTCGCCACATCTTCCGCCATACAAGGCTGTGTGCGCAGATTAGAATGTGTTGACATTGCGCCGAACATATCCTGATCGAGCGCATCCGCCTTCATGGATGATGTCATCGGAGTGACTATCGTGCCGGGACAAACTGCGTTACAGCGGATTCCCTGTGCCTGAAATCTCAGCGCCGTGTGTTTGGTCACGCCAATAATCGCTGCTTTGGAAGAAACGTAAGCGGCACCGCCGCATCCCGCGTATCCGGCAACGGATGCAACATTGACAATGCTGGCACCGGCGGACATTCTGCTGCTGGCAGCGCGCATACAGCGCATGGTTCCCTTCTGGTTCGTCTCTACAATACGGTCCAAATCCTCATCTGTAAAACGATCGATCGGCTTTAATCCCTCTTCGAGAACACCCGCATTATTGACCAGAATATCGATTTTACCATACTGTTCAATAACAGTCTGCATTAAGCGCTCCGGATCCTCAGGTTTGGAGATATCCGTGGAAATAGCTAAAACTGTTCCGCCTGCCTGCCTGATCTCGTCGGCGATCTGCTCTAAGGCTGCCTCTCTGCGGGCTGTGATAACTACTGTTGCACCTTCTGCGGCAAACAGCTTTGCCGTCGCGGCGCCTACACCGGAATTGCCGCCGGTGATAACGGCTACTTTGTCTTTTAATCGATCCATGGTTGCCCTCCTTTATTTCATTTTCGTTCTCTTTTGTAACAAATATTATAATTCATAATTTAATTATACAGCATCATCCGGAGATGACAAGTATATGTGTTCGCATGACTTCTACAAAAGTTTTACGTCACTTGCCAATATAGGCTAATAATATTATAATATTTATACTATATACATAGTTGTTTAAAATTGAAATACTGCGCTGAAAAGAATAATTTATAAGCAAACCAAAGACAAAGGCAGAAATTAAACAACATAAGAAAAATTCAATAAAGAAAATGGATGCTTATTTAGATGATTTGATTGATTTGCAAGATAATAAATCATTAAGTAAAGCTGATAAATTAAGTTATTGGCTTGAAGATTGGATTACATTTCTTTCATTTGAAAACCGGTTTAATCCGCGTAGTTTGCGTAGATACGAACATGGCGAAATAATCAAGGTTCACCTGGGCTTTAATGTAGGCAGCGAAGAGGGTGGGCTACATTATGCTGTCGTTGTAGAGAAGAACAATGCAAAGTCTTCGCCCGTTGTTACGATTGTGCCCCTCACATCGGTCAAGCCTACCACAGATATCACTAATTTGCATAAAGGTAATATTTTTCTCGGTAATGAATTATTTACAATACTCCGGACCAAAATTTCTACGGTAAATCAACACTTTATTAGTGAACTGACTCTGCTTAACGAAATGACAAAAAATACGAACGATGGAGTCTCTGCTCATAGGCAGCTGAATGTAGGGATAAAAATAGATAGTATAAAAAAGGATATAGAGCTTTTAGACCGTATGAGAACAGAAATTCAGAAAATGAAGAATGGCAGCATAGCATTGGTCAATCAAATCACTACAATAAGTAAAATTAGAATCTATGATCCTAAAACCGATCATGATATTTTAAGCAACATTAAACTTTCTAACGAGAAACTGGACTTAATCGATGCCGAAATCATTAAAAACTTTACTAATTCATATAAAAATACACATTTTACGTATTTTTTATTGACTTAAGCATAAAATAAGGATAGAATGAACACGATAACAAAGCCGTTAACCGGCCGTATAAAAGACATTGTTCCTAGGCAACTAGCGAACCGTATTCATTAAGGCTCTGTAGTAATACAGAGCCTTTTACGTTGGATATATAGTACTGCGGATGACAGGACTTGAACCTGCACGGTCGCCCACTGGAACCTAAATCCAGCGCGTCTGCCAATTCCGCC
>JAFLTD010000216.1 GCA_022510625.1 Lachnospiraceae bacterium | reverse complement strand
ATGGCAGTAAAATACGTATTTGTAACAGGCGGCGTTGTATCCGGTCTCGGCAAGGGCATCACGGCCGCATCCTTAGGAAGATTATTGAAAGCGCGCGGCTATAAAGTCACGATGCAGAAATTCGACCCTTATATCAACATTGATCCCGGAACGATGAATCCTATTCAGCACGGTGAAGTGTTTGTCACCGAAGACGGCACGGAGACCGATCTGGACCTGGGTCACTACGAGAGATTCATCGACGAGAATCTGGACAAGAACTCTAACGTAACCACGGGCAAAGTGTACTGGTCCGTATTGCAGAAAGAGCGTCGCGGTGATTACGGCGGCGGCACCGTGCAGGTCATCCCGCACATCACCAACGAGATCAAGAGCCGTTTCTACCGCAATTTCACCGATGAGGAGACACGTATCGCCATCATCGAGGTCGGCGGTACGGTAGGTGATATTGAAAGTCAGCCTTTCTTGGAGTCCATTCGCCAGTTCCAGCACGAAGTCGGCAGGGAAAACGCGATTTTGATTCACGTTACGCTGATTCCCTACATAAGCGCATCCCAGGAGATGAAGACAAAGCCCACCCAGTCAAGTGTCAAAGAGCTTCAGGGTATGGGACTGCAGCCGGACATCATCGTATGCCGCAGTGAGCGCCCGCTGGATCAGACGCTGAAAGATAAAATCGCGCTGTTCTGTAATGTGCCGAGTCATCGCGTACTGCAGAACTTGGATGTGGAGCATCTCTATGAGGCTCCCCTCGCCATGGAAAAAGAACAGCTGGCCCAAGTGGCATGCGACTGTCTGAGATTAGATTGTCCGAAACCCGACCTTGCGGATTGGAAAGCTGTGATAGAGGCTCTTCGGACACCTACCGACGAAGTGGAGATTGCCCTTGTAGGTAAGTATACCCAACTTCACGATGCTTATATCAGTGTGGTCGAAGCATTAAAACATGGCGGTATCTCCAATCGCTGCGTAGTAAACATCAGATGGGTGGATTCCGAGACAGTTACGGCGGAGAACGTCAATGAAATTTTAGACGGCGTCAGCGGCGTGTTGGTGCCGGGCGGTTTCGGCGACAGGGGAATCGAGGGCAAGATTCTCGCCATCACCTATGCGAGAGAGAAGAAGATACCTTTCCTGGGACTCTGTCTCGGCATGCAGTTAGCTATTGTAGAATTTGCAAGAAATATATTGGGTTACAACGACGCCCACAGCATAGAACTGGATCCTTCAACGACTCATCCGGTGATCGCATTGATGCCCGATCAGAACGGTGTGGAGGACATCGGAGGAACTCTGCGCCTTGGTTCTTATCCCTGCGTTTTGGACAAGACCTCCAAAGCGTATGAGTTGTACGGCGAAGAGACGATTCACGAAAGACACAGACATCGCTACGAGGTGAACAATGATTACCGTGCGGTACTCACGGAGAACGGCATGAAGCTGTCCGGCTTATCTCCTGATGGACGTATTGTGGAGATGTGCGAACTGCCAAGCCACCCGTTCTTCGTGGCAACACAGGCACATCCGGAATTAAAGTCAAGGCCCAACAGACCGCACCCGCTGTTCAAGGGATTTGTGCAGGCGGCGCTTAAAGCGAAGAATAAATAAGAATCTGATTTGATTAATTCTTTGATAAAAACAGCCGGAAGAAATTTCCGGCTGTTTGTTTATATAATCGTTTCTAATTGTTGCAATAATTCGGGTAAATCATTTGTTATAATCTCCCAAACAAGTATCAGATTGACACCTTCATAATCATGCACTATTTTATTTCTTAATCCTCGCATTTGCTTCCATGGTATTTCTGAATGTTCTTCAATAAAATCTGCATCCAGCTTTGTCGTAAGTTCCCCAAGTTGGCTTAAATTAAACACACATGCCTCTACCAAAAGAGTATTCTTTTCAAAATCTTCATAAATTACTTCTTCACAATAACCAAGTACCTTTTGAATATAAGCAATCATTTTTCGTACAATTGCCTCATTCTTCATATATGACTACCCCCGTTTTCTTGATTTCATCTTCTACAGGAGAATTTTCTTCAATATGCGCAACATCAAGCAAATCTATCTCTCTGTCTACCGCTTGTTGCAAATCTTCGAGCAGACCAATAAAACGTAATCCTTTCAAATTACTATCTACCACAATATCCAGATCACTATTATTCTGATTTGTTCCTTTGGCAACAGAACCGAACAAAATCGCTTTACGAACATTATATCGTTTGAAAACCGGAAATAAAAGTTCGGTAACTACATTTACAGTAAGCGCAGTGTCCATGTAAAATACTCCTTAAACTATTAATATAATGATTATACCATATCATAATACTTTTTCTATATGTTATAAATTATTTTATTACCGCATACGTCTTGTTCCAGACATCCACCACCAAATGTACCTTGCAATTTCCGTTGGTGTACCATGCATCCGCCAGACTGCCGTAACAACCCACAAACAACTTCTCAGGCAGCATCTCCCATTCCTCCTCTATATTTGCATTTATCGTAGAAAGATATTCCTGCATAGCACGGTTCAGTTGATATTCATAG
>JAFLTD010000215.1 GCA_022510625.1 Lachnospiraceae bacterium | reverse complement strand
AACTGCTTGCCTGCGGTAATTGTAACCTGTTTGTCGGTAATGGCATACTCCACGTCTACGCCCGGTTCAATCACTGTATCCTGCATCAAAATACAGTTCTTCACCTTCGCCCCCTTACCAACTTTTACACCCCTGAAAAGAATACTATTCTCAATCTCGCCTTCAATCAGGCAGCCATCAGCAACCATGACGTTACTGGCCCTGGAACCTTTGAGATATGCGGTTGGGTTATCATCACGAACCTTGGTGTAAACAGGCGCCGGTTCGAAGAGTGCGTCAAGATTGCGCTCGTCCAGAAGTTTCATATTCTCATCAAAATAGCTCTTCATACTTGTGATATATGCGATGTAGCCATCATATTTGTAGGCCTGAATATTCAGTTTATCCAACTGCGGGAGCAGAACATCACGCTCAAAGTATCTCTGGCCCAGTTTGGCAGCCTCTTCGACAAGTTTAATCAGCAGCTCTCTCTCAATTACAAAAATGCTGAGAGAAACATCCTGAATGCCATCATCTTTAGAATTCACAAAAATCTTTGTGATACGTCCGTTATCAATTCGGAACGTATAGTAAAAGCCTTTTGAATCATCCTGTTCATTTTTATACCCCTCAGGAATTTCCTGAGGACGGTAGGCAACTGTAATATCCGCTCCGCTTGCGGCATGATTCTCAATCATGGCACTATAGTCAAAGTTCGCAACAACATTAGATGCGGACAAAATCACATATTTTTCTTTTTGCCTCTTAAGAAAGCCCCGAAGATTGTAGAGCGCGTCAACGCGTCCGCTATAGGCTTTTGCATCTTTTTCTGCAAATGGCGGAATAAGATGCAGGCCGCCGTTTTTGCGAACCAGATCCCACTCACGGCCAGAGCCGAGATGATCCATCAAAGACAGATAGTTCTTATTCGCAACGATGGATATATTGTTGATGCCGCAGTTTACCATGCCGGACAGTGTAAAATCGATCAGGCGGTAACGGCTTGCAAAAGGAATGGAAGCCATCATACGTACACTTACCAACTCAGGAATAAACTCATCATAGTTATTTGGGAAAATAATACCTAAAGCACTTGTATTGGAATTTACCACTGTTCTTCACCACCTTCTACATTTTTACTTACCATGGCGTTAGGGCCAACTTTTGCGTTATCACCGATCACGATGCCGGATCCTACTGTTGCAACACCTTTTTCATCGCCTGCCGGCATGGCGCCCACAACAGCATTCTCGCCAATTACAACATTCTCTGCAACAATGCAGTGTCTCACGATAGCACCAGGTTTAATCACCGTGCCGCCCATGATGACTGCGTCTTCGATAACCGCTCCTTCGCCTACCTGGACGCCTGCGAAGAGGATAGAATGTTTTACCTTTCCCTTGATGCGGCATCCGTCAGTAATCAGGGACTGTGAAATCTCAGCAGTCGTACCGATTTTGTGCCCGGTCATACCATTGTTACGGCTGTAAATCTTCCAGTCATCATCAAACAGATTAATACCGCTGTGATACGGATCCAGAACCTCCATATTCGCTTCCCACAGAGAGGAAATGGTTCCTACGTCCTTCCAGTATCCATTGAAGTGGTATGCGTACATCTTTCGTCCGTCACGCAACAGGTTCGGGATGATATTATTTCCAAAGTCGTTTTCAGAATTTGGATCAGCCTCGTCCTCTGTTAAATATTTCTTTAAAATATCCCAGTTAAAAATGTAGATACCCATAGAAGCAAGATTGGACTTCGGATTCTTCGGTTTCTCCTGGAATTCAGTGATCTTGTCGTTTTCATCTGTAACCATCAGGCCGAAACGGGAAGCCTCATCCCACGGAACCTCCATAACGGCAACGCTGAATTCTGCGCCTTTTTCTTTGTGGAATCTTAGAAAATCACTGTAATCCTGTTTACATATCTGATCCCCTGACAGAATAATGACATACTTCGGGTCATAACGTTCAATAAATGAGATATTCTGATAAATCGCGTTTGCGGTGCCTTTATACCAGTCGGAGCCTGAAGCTTTCTGATAAGGAGGCAGAACATGTACACCGCCATAGAGACGGTCGAGATCCCAAGGCTGACCGTTACCGATATACTCATTAAGAACGAGCGGCTGATACTGGGTCAGGATACCGACAGTATCAATGCCTGAATTGACACAGTTGGACAGCGGAAAGTCGATGATACGGTATTTCCCACCAAAAGGAACTGCGGGTTTTGCAAGCTTCTCAGTCAGTGCGTACAGACGTGAGCCCTGTCCGCCGGCAAGAAGCATTGCAATCATTTCTTTTGCCATAAATAATTCCCTCCTATTTGAAATATATTGTTTTTTATAATAAAAGGTAAAAAAGCTGCTTTTGTGTGCTTTTCATCCTTTCATTACCTTTTCTGACAGATAAATGCTGCTTTCCGTTTTAATTGGAAAAAACTATTCTCTGTAATCCGCCGCCCTGACGGCTAAGCACCGTATGTAAGTCTGCCAATCTGGTATTTTCTGCTAAATGTTTTATATTTTCTATTATAACACTTATAAAGATAAAAACCAAAGATTATCT
>JAFLTD010000214.1 GCA_022510625.1 Lachnospiraceae bacterium | reverse complement strand
TGCAAAAATATCCTTTCTATACGATTTTACTAAATTTTTCACTTCTTGTCTACTTTCTTTTACAATTATTTTCCGACCTGTCGTAAAAGTCAGTACAGTGTCAGGTGTCTCCTCTACTAACTCCAGCAGGTCCGGATTAATAAGGACTTTCACGCCGTTGATCTTCGTAACTTCTACCATAACAAACTCCCGCATCAAAAATATCATTGCATGGAACTTTTATATTCTATCATACATCTAACAAAACTGCAAAAAGAAATTCTTCCAATTTCACATTATTATCGCTAAACCGTTATTAATTTCTCTGAAATAATCTATCATTTACCAAGATTTAGTATGCACATAAAGAAGCCTTCCCAATATTTGGGAAGGCTTCCAAAAATTTTGCATATAAATATTTTTTATCTTACCGAAAACTTATCTCTTCAGGTTAACAAGCTCCTCAAGCAGTGTATCGGAAACCGTAATGATACGGCTGTTAGCCTGGAAACCACGCTGCGTGGTGATCATCGTGGTGAACTCGGAGGACAAGTCTACGTTACTCATCTCGAGTACGCCGGATGTCATCTGGCCGCCGTTAGCGGTAATATCTACACCCACACCGTCGAACTCACCGGAGTTCTGGGTTGCGGAGTACAGGTTGTTACCTGCCTTGGCAAGACCGGATGCGTTGGCGAATTCCGCCACTGCAATCTGTCCGAGAAGCTTCGTCAGACCGTTGTCATAGGATGCGGTGATTCTGCCGTCCTGACCGATCTCAATGCCGATCAGGGCACCTACCTTACGACCTGCGCCGAGAGCGCTGTTGGTCAGGGAACCGTTCATCATCTCCATTGTACACTTACCGCCATTACCGAAGTTGTTAACAGCTGAGAAGTCGATCTCGATATCGCTGAACTGTGTCAGATCGATGACAGCTCCCGTCAGGCTGGATGCCGAGGTATTAAACGTAAGCCATGCCGTGTTGCTGCCCTGGTTTCCAATATAGGAGAATTTACCCGTGTCATGGTCGAATACCATCATATTTCCGTTGGTGATCTCATTCATCGTGATCTGTGCGGAACCGTCCGGTCCGACAAAATCGATGCTGTATGTCTTGCCGTCGCCGTCCACCACATGGTAAATCTGCTCCAGAATGGCTTTTTCGTTATCTTTGTTATATTCTAATGTCCGAACAAAGGCATTGTCGGCAGACTGGAATTTGGCATCGGCATTCGCGGTACATTCAGCGTCGAAAGTAATCTTAACGCTTCCGTCCTCCTGCACCTCCGCCTTAACGTTCGAAACCTTATCCATACCGTCCATAGCTTTCAGTGCCGTTTGCCATGCGGCATCGTCTTTCAGCTCAGTATTCCCGCCGCTACCGTTGTTCGCATAATACTTACCGCCGGTGTAAATCAGGTTGTAGGGCTCGGACTGAAGCTCCGCGCTCGAAAGGGTCAGTGTACCTTGAACTTTAATCGTGTCCTTTGCTTTAACATCTTTATCCGCTGTCGGATCTATGATCTTGACTTCTTTGCCCGCTGCCATGAGCATGGGATTGTCGCTGAAGCCGTCCAAAATCTCGGACATCGCCAACTTAATCTTAAAATTAGTACCATCAAACTCTGCATTGCTGTCCATCACGTACTTGCTGGTCACATCGTTGATTCTCTCACCGCCGAAATTCGCGATCTGATTGATATTGGAGAGATTGTACTTCTCAACCAGGGACATACCCGTATTGTCGAGGATGTCATCCAGCTGTACGCGGAACTCATCGTCACTTCCGATGCCGTGTACACTGAACTTCGCCGTGTACTTATAACCCTGTGCATCAAAGAAGGAAAGAGTTGTGACATAACCTGCCGTGCTGTTGATCTTCGTATCCGTCTTATCCAGAATACCGGACATATAACCCAATGTTGTCGCTTCCGGCTCAGCGGTCAGATTTCTGCCGTTCATAACCTGCAATGCAGACACGATGTCGGATCTGATATCGCCTGTCTCCTCATCTACCTGCCATCCCATAACCGTGAAACCGGTACTTGCCATAACAAGATTACCTGCGCCGTCCACGGTAAAGGAACCGTCTCTTGTAAAGAAGTTCGTGGAACCGTCACTTACGATGAAGAAAGAATCTCCCTCGATCATGACATCCCACGGGTTGTTCGTGGACTGTGCGGAACCCTGCGTCTCAATAGCAGTGGAGATTGCACCCGTCTTGGCACCCAGACCGATCTGTCTGGGGTTGATACCGCCTCGTCCGGTATTGAGATTTGCACCGGATGCGGCCTGTGTTGTCTGGTACAACAGATCGTTGAATACCATGCTCTGTGATTTGTATGCTGTCGTGTTGACGTTCGCGATATTATTACCGATAACGTCCATTCTGGTCTGGTGTGTCTTAAGACCTGCTACACCAGAGAACAATGATCTCATCATAGTGATATGACCTCCTTAATCTCAAGTCGAAACCGCTTCATACTTTTTCTTAAGGTCTGCATTGTTCCCTCTGTCATTCAGGAACATTAAGCCTCCACGAAGGTCCGGCTTATATAATTACGGCTCCGTCAAT
>JAFLTD010000213.1 GCA_022510625.1 Lachnospiraceae bacterium | reverse complement strand
TTCTCCTTGATTACCCTTATAACATGGTGCTAGCACCATGTTTGTATGGTCACTACGGAAAAATCTGATTGAACACCACATCTCCCCTACAAATCCTATTTGTCAAGCCACTTACATGATTCCCCACACATAATTGTTTGCTTATTCTAAATTATTAAGTTCATCCCCAACTATATCAAGAAAGAATCTTCCTAATTTATCTTCAAAGTCATCGCTTGCAAATTCCTGCTCTAACTCCTCTTTTTCTTCTTGGTATTGCTCTTTGACTTCTTGCTTCTCCTGAGCAGTCATATCACTCCAATTTTTATTATTGGCATGAACACAACCACTCAATGTGACACTCATCATGCTTAACATAATAGCAGTAATAGAAAATTTCTTTATGCGGTTTATAATTTCATTAACCTGCCATTATCAAAATAATAGATATCTTCTCTCTTGTATCCATATTTAGAATCGGGAATACTGATATGTGGTTCAAAGGTAAACATTTCGACATCTGATAGTCTTTTACAATTTCCCTTTTCGGTATATACTCTATCATTTTTATTTTTTACAATGGAATGTCCAAGGTTTCCAAGAAAATCCAAGTTAAGAAATCCTTTTTTCGCAATCAAATCATTCATGTAATAGTATAATTCTTCAAATGTCATATCCGGCGTTGCTACATCAATTAAAGTTTTATGCAGATATGCTTCCATCCGCAGTCCGTTTCGCCACTCATCTTTTTTAATTTCGTCAATTTCGTCGCATACTATGCCATTTTCAAAGACAAGTGTTCTTGCATAATCCCCCCCCCCAAATGTTATTTTTTTGAGGACTCAAATCAATCGTGATAATATCATTTTCCTGTATAGTTCTATTCGCTGCCTTGTAATCTTTGCCTGATACGGAAATAGCAGTATCATCTCCAGAAAAAACAAAAGCACCAACATCCCAATACCAAAATGAATCCGCACCATTTTTCAACAAATAATCTTCACACAATGTTTTGATATCGCGTAGGTTCATTCCAGATTTTATTATGCCAGCAATATATTTTATGGTTGCTCTATTTAAATTTTGCATTGCGGAATACAAATCAATAGTTTCCGTTGTCTCACCATATCCATTGGATAAATACTGTTTTGTCTTCACTGTTGTACCCTGCCTTTCTGAACTTTTCACCGGTTATCACATTTTCAATAAAAGCATATGGTTGTTGGTTGTGAGTCACGTTAGGAATGATGACACAGATACAAGAAGATACTATTTTCCATTTTCTTCAGCAACAATTCTTTTTCGATGCTCGTACATCACTTCTTGTAATTCAAAATCTTTGATAAGTTCTTTTGCAATATCAATATCTGCACCTATATCTTTTACTTCATGTGCATCTGATCCAACTGTAACATATGCTCCACCACAATCTTTATAAACTTCCAATAACTCCTTTTCCGGCATAGTTTCGCTATACCCTTTTCTAACGGAAGAAGTATTAATTTCTATTACCATATTTTTGTCTAGCAATCGTTTAAATATTTCTTTGATTTTAGCCTCTGAATAATATATCTCTCCATAATATCTTTTTGGAAAATCTATATGCCCCAAAGAATCAAAACTGCCATGTTTTACAGCATTCAGTACTTCTTCCCAATACAAAGTATAGAATTCTTTTGCTGAATACTGTTCTCTGACTTTTTGACAGGGAAACATGTTGCCAATCCAATGAATACTTCCTATAACATAATCATAAGGATAACTTAGTAACTGCTTTAATTTATCTGCATACAAGTGAGGTTCTCCAAACTCAATTCCTGCATATACCCTAATAAAATTATTGTTTTCTTCTTTAATTTTATTGTATTTTTCAAAAAACCGGTCTGGCATATAGTAGTTATATCCATAATCATTCCTATTAAAATCAACATGTTCCGTAAAACAGATCGTGTGCATTTTTTTATTAATTGCTTGTTTTACATACTGTTCCATATCTGCTTCGGAATCACAAGAAAATTCTGTGTGAACATGTAAATCTGTTATCATATCTTTGCCTCCATAACCGGTCTTCTTTTTCCCTATTCCGTTCAATCCATTATCCGCATTTCCCGTTCCCTCTGCTCTGTGCTGACTGTTCCCGGCTTGCGGTATCTGATATATGATTGCGGAAAGGAATTTTTAATTGTCTACTTGACGGGGAGCGGTTCACATGATTGACAGTCGGATTTTTCTATTTTATCCGAACTCCTCGGCGGATAGCTTGAACTACTTGTTTTTCTGTACTTTTTAGTGTGTTTCTTATTCATATTCTCCAAAAAATCTCCTCGTTTTTATGTCAGTCAAAATTTTTAGAGCCAAAATAGAGCCACAGCCAATCCACCGTTTTCTCCTTAATTACCCTAATAACATGGTGCTGGCACCATGTTTGTATGGTCTCTAAGGAAAAATCTGATTAAATATCACATCTCACCCACAAATTAGAACTTGTCGATTTCTCCAAAATTGAGATTACTTGCTGGGGAAAATGTCATCCCGAATCATTCCCCAAATATTGTAGTCACAATACTGCGAAACCATTTTAC
>JAFLTD010000212.1 GCA_022510625.1 Lachnospiraceae bacterium | reverse complement strand
TATGGGGATATGACGCTGAGGGTGACAGCAGTGTGGTGAAAGAGCATGTCAGAAAAATCCGGGCAAAGCTTCGGGATATGACAGGGCATGACTATATTGAAACCGTTTGGGGAGTAGGATATCGATGGAAAGGTTAAAGAAGAAATATCATGATTTGTCGCTCCGAAAAGCCTTTATACTGACAGTTCTTGTTACATTCTGCATTGTAGTGGTCCTTTCAGGGCTCTGCATCTGGGGTTGTATAGTGTTTCGCCGATATCTTCTTCCGGATTCCAATGAAGTTTTTCTCACGATAGAGGTCTCGGATACTGAGGGAAACAGCACGAAACTGGGTGGCTGGCGTGTTGGACTTGGGGAAGAAAGAGCGCCATGTCCTTTGTTTTTCGTAGAAAAAGATGGGAAGCCAGTTATCAAAAACTACGATCTTGCATCGATAGAAACAACCATCACGAAAGTGGAAAATAGTTACGATATGCTTTCTCCAAAGCGTAAGCTGGCCTACCAGGGGTGCGGCGTTTTGATGATCGCGCTGCCTGCAATTTTTTCAATGGCTGGGATCTTACTTTGCGGCTTTTTCTTTTACCGGCAAAAGCTGAACAGACCTCTAAAGCTTCTTTCCGAGGCGACAGAACAGATTGCGGATAAAAATCTTGATTTCGTATTGTCCTATGAGGCTAACGATGAAATGGGAAATTTGTGTCGATCTTTTGAGCAAATGCGGCATGCGCTTGACGAGAACAACCGGGAATTATGGAAAATGATCGAGCAGCAAAAAATGGTACAATCGTCCATTGCTCACGATCTGCGCAATCCGATCGCTATCATTGAGGGCTATGCGGAATATTTACAGATGAATTTGAAAACAGGACATTTAACGATGGATCGGATATTGCAAATTTCTGAAAATATGGACAAGACCGCAAAGCGGCTGGAGCAGTATACCGAATCCATCCGCGCTATTAACCAGTTGGATGAGATTGAGATAAGCAGAGCACAAATTCCCGTTGAGAAATTTATTGCTGATGTAATCGAGGATTTATCTTTTATGGCGGCGGGCCAAAAGATAAGGTTGGATAGGATTGGCGAAATTCCAAAGGGACTCGTTTGGATCGATGCGTCCATTCTGTATCGGGTGCTTGAAAACATCTTAAATAATGCTTTGAGATACGCAAAGGAAACCATCCACTTATCATTTGAGATGGAAAATCAGACGCTGACCATCTCTGTGATGGATGATGGTATCGGTTTTTCAGAAGAAATACTAAAAAACAAAAACAGATTGCTTATGCCGGTGTCAAGTGAGGAGGGTCATAGTGGATTAGGTCTGACGATCAGCCGTCTGCTTTGTAAAAAACATGATGGGCGGCTGGAGCTTTCGAATCATTCATCCGGCGGTGCAACGGTGAAAATAATTGTCGGAGTTTGACCGTTTCTTGACTTTTCTATATTAGGATCTCCTTGTAAGCTTTTTAGGGCTAATACAAGGAGGTCATTTTTTATGAAGAAACGAATCGCATGGATACTTGTACTTGGAATAGTTCTTTTACTTTGTTCCTGTGGAAAACCCGAAACGGAAAGTAGGCTTCCCTATTTGGGGAGCGACATTACGGATTCGGAAAGCAGTCCCCTTCCGTCCCCAAACGACAACAACATTGTGGATGATAGCAAAAACGAAACAGAAAAAAATGGCTCACTGTCATTGCTTTGCATGCCGCAAAGCAATATCCAGGGATGTACGACAGACAACGGCTACTATTATTTTTCGAAAGAGGACGAGCGTCTCTCAGATGGTCGGTTTGCCACACATTTAATGTATATGGATTTCGCTGCGCGACAGGAAATCTATCTGTGCAGCAATGCTGCCTGCACCCATAATACGGTTGACTGTGCATCTGTTTTCCTGATAGATGACTTTCCCCTTTTTTCCACATTGCTATTTGTATGGAACAGCAACTTATACATTATGAGCAAAGAGCAGGACCACGATGGCACGGTATCTATGGGCATGTTCGGCGGCAACGGAAATGCAGTCGAGAGCAAACCGACAACAATTTATCGGGCAAACCTGGATGGAACAGACCGGAATAAGGTATATACATTTGATTCTACAGTCACAGTAGAAGATTTTGTGGTGGGTGATGACAGCGGGCTGTATTTTATCACCAAGAAACTGAAGACACAGCAAAGCAGCGGAAACAGTTACCAGACTTCGTCGGAACGTAAATTGATTTATTTGGATTTGACTGCAAAAACGGAAACCGTGATCTGCTCCATGGACTTTGGTGACAATATCTCATGGGATGTGATCGGCTGCAGCGACCACTTCCTGGTTTTGTGCGGAATCGATTTCGGAAGAGAGGTATCTTCGGAGGAAATGCACGCTGACAACAACAGCATATATGACGATTCTTATGATGTTTTTGCCACCCTGAATATTGATAACTGTTCTCTAAACGAGATTTATCGCGTATATGCCCCGAAAGCGCGGAGTTATGTGGTTGACGGGAATAAGCTGTATTTTTCTGTTATAGGTGACGGCAGCATTACGAGCGTGGATCTGCG
>JAFLTD010000211.1 GCA_022510625.1 Lachnospiraceae bacterium | reverse complement strand
ACTTTATCCATTTTCTCCACGATGGGAAGCATCATCTCTGTAGGCATTCTCGTTGCAATCAGAGACTGATGGGCATCACGGAGAACAGTTTCCATAATCTTAACCGGTTTTTGTTCTGCCATTTTATTTTCCTCCTAATATTTGTCATGTCACGGTCACCACGTTGTGCCGCAACGGTCAATTGCTTAGAATACGCCAAATACTGCCATAAATGTACCTGCCGCTACCGCTGTACCGATAACACCCGCCACATTGGGTCCCATAGCGTGCATTAACAGGAAATTGGTCGGGTCTGCTTCCGCACCGACCTTCTGGGATACTCTGGCCGCCATCGGAACAGCAGATACGCCTGCTGAGCCAATCAACGGATTCACTTTGCCCTTAGTCAGCACGCACATCAGCTTGCCGAACAGTACACCTGCCGCCGTACCAAAACAGAATGCAGCCAAACCAAGGATAACTATCTTAATCGTATCCCAATTCAGGAATGCCTCCGCGCTGGTCGTCGCACCAACAGAAGTACCAAGGATGATAACTACAATGTACATCAGTGCATTGGAAGCCGTCTCCGTCAACTGTCTCACAACGCCGGACTCTCTGAAAAGGTTACCTAACATCAGCATACCTACGAGAGGTGCCGTGGTAGGAAGAATCAGACAGACAACAATCGTTACCACAATAGGGAAGAGAATCTTCTCAAGTTTACTTACCGGGCGAAGCTGAGCCATCTTGATTTTTCTCTCCTTCTCAGTCGTCAGAAGTTTCATGATCGGCGGCTGAATAATCGGTACCAAGGACATATAGGAATATGCCGCCACTGCAATCGGACCAAGGAGTGCAGTCTGTCCTAACTTACCTGCAAGGAATATGGAGGTAGGACCGTCAGCACCGCCGATAATGGAGATAGCCGCTGCTGCTTTATCATTGAATCCCATAGCAATTGCTCCAAAATAAGCCGCGAAAATACCGAACTGTGCCGCCGCACCGAGCAGAAAGCTCTTCGGATTGGCAATGAGCGGACCGAAGTCGGTCATCGCACCGACACCCATGAAAATCAGGGACGGAAGAATCGCCCATTCATCCAATTTGTAGAAATAATACAGTAAGCCGCCGCCGGCACCGCCTTCGCCGTACTCCGCCATAATATCCGGATAGATATTGACAAGCAGCATACCAAAGGCTATCGGAACAAGAAGGAGCGGTTCAAACTCAAATCTGATAGCCAGAAAGAGAAATCCCAAAGCTACCGCAATCATGACATAATTAAGCGGGTCCAGATTAAAAAATGCCGTCTGGTGAATCAGATTCGATAGCGTAGATGAAATGTAATCCATTTTTTAACCTCCTGTAGTTTTAGTTTCAGAAGCCGCCCATCCGAACGGTCTCTGACGATCAGTTCAATGTTGCCAGCAGTGCGCCTGCCTCAACAGCATCGCCTACAGCTACATCAATACTGGCTACAGTACCGTCTTCGGGAGCAACTACGGGAATCTCCATCTTCATCGCTTCCACGATTACGACAGCGTCACCCTTCTTCACAGCCTGGCCTACGTTTGCCTCAATCTTAAATACCTTACCGGCTGCACCGGCTTCAATCTTAATCTTTCCGGCCGCACCGCCTGCTGCAGGTGCTGCTGCGGGTGCAGGTGCCGCCTTGGGAGCTGCCTTAGGTGCTGCAGGTGCTGCTGCAACCGGTGCACCGCTTGTCGCGCCCTCTTCTACCACTACATCATATACGCTTCCGTTTACGGTAATTGTATAATTTTTCATCTTTATATCCTCCTATGACTCTTAGGCATTCTGCCATTTACTCTTGTTAGATTTTCTGATGGATCGTACTACGAATCCGTCTGTAGAACCGGAACCTTCATATGCCGCAATCGCCGCTGCAATAACCGCCACCAGTTCCGCATCACCTGCAAGTTCTTCTTTCTCTGCAATCTGTGCCACCACCGGATCTGCCGCCACTTTTTCCGATGTTGTCACAGCTGTCTTCTGCTGCTTTGTGCCGACCTTGGAAATCAGACTGAAACAGGAAATGATCAGACTGATAAAAATCAGGACAACAAACACGGTTCCCATACCGATCACTGTATTCAGAGCCGCCTTTACCATAAGCTCGCCGAACGAATACTCTACGTTTGTGGTGATACCGAAACATGATGCTATTGAGCTGTCAAAAATAAATTCTACTTTAGCATTATGATCCGAGCCTAATACATTAACATTAACGACTACATCGTCCCCTTTGGCAGTAACCGTACCGCCATTGGTATCCACAAAATCACCTATGTCCTCAAGGGCACTCTGCCAACTTAAAAGTCCGGCATAGATGATCGGGTCGCTCGCATACTGCTCTGTCGCATTCATGCCGACGATCATGTCTATCATCTCGACCATCGCTTCAGCATTCAGCAACACTTCCTCCGCACTGATGGATGGATCGAGTGTTGCCTCCTCTCCACATGCACACAAGCCGACCATACAGGTAATCACACCTAATATTACCAACAATTTTTTCATATTAAGCATCATCCTTTCTAGACTGTACCGTGTTTTCTATCCGGACGGCCTTCACTCT
>JAFLTD010000210.1 GCA_022510625.1 Lachnospiraceae bacterium | reverse complement strand
ATAAGAAGTAAAGACAGAAAGGAATGAAAGGCGTGGCAGAGGAAAAAGATAAGGTGCAGGAGGAAAACCTGACCGAGGAAGCGACTCCGGAGGCGTCCGAAGAAGTGTCTGAGAGTAAGAGTGCAGATGACACGGCAACAGAGACTGCTAAAGAAGGGGTAAAAGAAGAGAAGAAAGAAAGGAAAAAGAAAGAGAAAACAGATAAAAAACAGGATGCTCTAAAACAAAGAAATGAGGAGTTGGAAGACAGGGTCAAACGTCAGATGGCAGAGTTTGAAAACTTCCGCAAACGCACCGAGAAGGAAAAGACGATGATGTTTGAGACGGGAGCCAAGAGTGTGATTGAGAAGATTCTTCCGGTGGTGGATAATTTCGAGAGAGGGCTTGCGGCTGTACCGGAAGATGAGAAAGACGGAGCTTTTGCACAGGGAATGGAGATGATCTACAAACAGCTGATGACAGAGCTTGAAAATATGCAGGTCAAACCGATTCCTGCAGTGGGAGAGGAATTTAACCCCGATTTTCACAATGCTGTTATGCAGGTGGAGAGCGACGAATTTGAGTCGGGTGTGGTTGCACAGGAATTGCAAAAAGGATATACCTACCGTGACAGTGTCGTCAGGCACAGTATGGTTGCGGTGGTTAGTTAATAAAACAATCATAACATTTATGATATAGTAGGAGGAATTAGACATGAGTAAAATTATCGGAATCGACTTAGGAACAACAAACAGCTGCGTGGCAGTTATGGAGGGTGGTAAACCTACCGTAATCGCTAATACGGAGGGCGCCAGAACAACACCCTCAGTCGTGGCATTCACCAAGACGGGCGAGAGACTTGTAGGTGAGCCCGCGAAGCGTCAGGCTGTCACCAACGCGGACAAAACAATCTCTTCTATCAAGAGAGATATGGGTACTGACAAGGGTCGTACCATCGACGACAAGAAATATTCACCGCAGCAGATTTCTGCGATGATCCTGCAGAAATTGAAAGCAGATGCGGAGAGCTATCTGGGCGAGAAAGTGACTGAGGCCGTTATCACGGTTCCCGCTTATTTCAATGACGCACAGCGACAGGCAACAAAGGACGCCGGTAAGATTGCCGGTTTGGATGTAAAACGTATCATCAATGAGCCCACGGCAGCAGCGCTGGCATACGGCCTGGACAATGAGAAAGAACAGAAGATCATGGTATATGATCTGGGCGGCGGTACTTTCGACGTATCCATTATCGAGATTGGCGACGGCGTTATTGAGGTGCTTGCCACCAACGGTGACACATACCTCGGAGGTGATGATTTTGACCAGAAGATTATCGACTGGATGTTGTCCGAGTTCAAGGCGCAGGAGGGTGTAGACCTCTCCGGTGATAAGATGGCTATGCAGAGATTGAAAGAGGCGGCAGAGAAAGCAAAGAAAGAGCTGTCTTCCGCAACTACAACCAATATCAACATGCCTTTCATCACGGCAACGGCTGAGGGACCGAAGCACCTTGATATGAATCTTTCAAGAGCGAAGTTTGACGAGTTGACCCGTGACCTTGTAGAGAAGACTGCTGTTCCGGTGCAGAATGCTATGAAAGATGCGGGATTGACCAATGCGGATATCGGGCAGGTATTGCTGGTAGGCGGTTCAACACGTATTCCTGCAGTACAGGATAAGGTAAAACAATTGACCGGCAAAGACCCCAGCAAGAATCTGAATCCTGACGAGTGTGTTGCGCTCGGCGCATCCATTCAGGGTGGTAAGCTTGCGGGTGATGCAGGCGCAGGAGAAATCTTGTTGCTGGATGTTACACCTCTGTCCTTATCTATCGAGACAATGGGTGGTGTAGCTACCAGACTGATTGAGAGAAATACAACAATTCCGACCAAGAAGAGCCAGATTTTCTCCACAGCAGCGGATAACCAGACAGCGGTTGATATCAATGTAGTGCAGGGTGAGAGACAGTTTGCGAAAGATAACAAGTCTCTCGGACAGTTCAGACTGGACGGTATTCCGCCGGCAATGCGCGGCGTTCCGCAAATTGAGGTAACATTTGATATTGATGCCAACGGTATCGTAAATGTATCTGCTAAGGACCTCGGAACAGGTAAAGAGCAGCATATCACCATCACGGCAGGTTCCAATATGTCCGATGACGAGATTGAGAAGGCTGTCAAGGAAGCTGCGGAGTACGAGGCGCAGGATAAGAAGAGAAAAGAAGCAATCGATACGAGAAATGAGGCAGATTCCTTCGTATTCCAGACGGAGAAAGCGTTGAGCGAGGTGGGCGATAAGATTGACGCCTCAGAGAAATCCGGTGTTGAGGCTGACCTGCAGGCTGTTAAAGATATTCTGGAGAGAACGAAGGATCAAGAGATGTCAGACAGTGATCTGGATGAGCTTAAAGCGGCGAAAGAGAAGTTGACAAATTCTGCACAGTCTCTTTTCACAAAAATGTATGAGAATATGCAGCAGGCACAGGGCGGTCCCGATATGAGCGATATGGGCGGCGCTGCTGATGAGAGTGCACAGTCCGATGCGGCGGATGATGTGGTAGACGGAGATTACAGAGAGGTCTAAACCTATGGCAGAACAGAAACG
>JAFLTD010000021.1 GCA_022510625.1 Lachnospiraceae bacterium | reverse complement strand
TACGCTGCGCTCATCACGCAGGACTCCGAGGCCGGTTCCGAATACTTCCCGTAAGGATCTTCCACCAATCATCCTCTCTCTGCCACGTTTCATATCCGTACTATTCTCTTCTTCGTCACGTTTGATTCGTGTTATATTTTTATTCATTCTAGTCGCTCGGTTATGTTTTGTCAACCAAATCTCTCAAAATATATTCCCCGATTCCCATCAGCAGAAAGATGAACGGTGTGCACAGCACCTGCTGGTAGCAGAAAAAATTATAACACATATACGACACGCAGGCGGCTGCAATCCCTGCAAGTAAAAGATCCCTGTGATACATACGGCAGAATCGTCCGATCGCCGTCACATAGATACCCAAATATGCCGCCGTACCCAAAACGCCGACATTGACCAGGCTGGTCATCCATTCGTTGTGGGCGTTGGTCAGCTGCCAGCTGCCCCAATACAATGTCTGTTCTTCGCTATAATGGGCAGCCACATAGCTGTGAAAACAATCCGGTCCCACGCCGAAGAGTTTATGTCCGGGCAGGGCTTCCACAAACATCTTCATACTAAATTTCCATATTCTTCCTCTTCCGTTGCCCCACTCATTATGCCATGTCAGGTAAGGTACATCCGCCAGTTTATCCGAAATCGATTTCGGCAGCACTCCCCGGGTCTGCAGGATGATGACAAGAATCACTCCGACAATCACAGCAATAACCGTCACCGGCACAGCCCGACGCAGTCTCCGCACCACCGCCCCGGAATATTTGCGCAGACCGGTCTTGACTTGCATAGCATACAATGTGACCGCTGCAAGCAGGCAGATGACGAGCAATACCCATGTCACGCCCGAATTCCACATAAGCTTGGTTACAAAGTCTGCCTCAAATTCCGGATTCGGATGAATCTGCATAAGATAATACATGACTTTTCCCGATGCAAAAAGGAGCGTGAGCATCCCTGCAAACCGACACAAAGTTTTCCGTTCTCCCACACAAGTCATAAGAAAAATCGTCAAGGCACCTGCCAAACCAAAATAGGCGCTGTCGCTGTTCTGTGTCACCAGCGTACAGAATCCCAGCGTCATAAAGATGCCGCTCCATATTCTCATAAATTTTCGATCGGTGTACATAAACATTCCCATGCCCACGGGCAGTGTCACGGCCAGAAAGCTTCCGTACCATGAAGCCTGTCCCAACGTGGACAGAAACTGTGTTTTCTGCCAATCTGTAAGCCCTTCATAGAAACCGATAGGATCGATCATAAGCCGATGCAAAATGCCCAAGGCATACACAATACATGCCGTCACGCACAACACCATAAGTATCACCCGATAGTTTTTGCCGAATCTTGACACAAAAAGATAAAGCAGAACGAAACTCAACTGAGACATGAAGCCCATATTCCATCCGGTAAATCCCCACAGGGCATCTTGATAAAACCCACCGGAGATCACGGAGACGCCGCATAGAAGCAGATAGGCCATCACACATCCATCGGTAACGGAAATCCACGGTTTGCCATGCCCTCTCAGAAAGAAAAAAACATACAGTACCGTTATGACCAGCAAAACAGTACATCCTGCCATCATGATGTTTCTGTACACCGTATATTTAACAATCCCGATCTGCCGAAAACCATCCTGTGTATAAAAAGCCACCCCTACACACAGTATTACCGCCACGACAGCAACCAGATATTCCGCCAACTGTCTTGTGATCGTCAAACCCGTACTCGTCGGGCTGTTATTTCTCTTGTCCCGTGCAACTGTATTATGACTCATACGATATTCCTTCCGCTGTTCCCCGATACAATCTTTCCCCAATACCAAGCACAATGAAGACAAAGGGCGCATTCAACACCTGCTGAAAACTGACCATGTTGTGTGCTGTGTATGACAGGATGCTGACAGCACATAAATATAGCAGTGGCTGTCTGTCAGCCCTTCGCATATATCGCACAAAGGCTGATACAAAAATTCCTGCATAGCACAGCCAACCGAGTGCCCCTACATTGACAAGAACCGTAAGTTGTTCGTTGTGTGCATTCGTCAGCCTTTGATTGACAAACTGACTCGCCAGTCTTTCCGCCAGCTCCGGCACATCATATACATAGTCGGCGAAACAGTCCGGTCCGACTCCCACGATCTTATGTAAGGTATCCATGCTCCGGTATGCATTGATGCCGCAATTCCATGCCCCGCCTCTGCCGTTGCCCCAGTCATCCTCGAATACCTGCTTATATCCGTCGTCGCTTTTCATTGCCTGCAATGCCACGTCGATATGCAGCGCTCCGATGTAAGTACACAGACCAATCACCGCTGCACAGACTGTCGTAACGACCGCCGCCGTCACGATACCCTTGAACCGGGGATGTCTTTTTGTATAATCTCCGATTTGCACAATCTTATATTTCTCCAATTCCTGAAGCACGCTGGAGCATCCCGATACGACCACCAGCATCCCCAGCCCCAAAGAAGCATCTTCGGTCACCAGAGCAGTCGTGATGTAGGATATTATATCCTCTCTGTCCGGCATATAGTTATACTGAAGCTCCGGGAGCGACCACAGCAAGCTTCCCAAGCAACAACTGACGGCAAAAATCATACCCAGTTCCAGAAAACGATATGTCTTTGTGCGGTTACCTAATGAGGCCAGAAACAGTGCCAGCAGCATAATCATAAACACAACGTATGCGCTGTTGCTTCCCTGCGTCAAACCGGACAGCATCGCGATGATGCTGTAGAGCGCCGACAATATTCTGATCCATATCTTATCACTGCACCAGTACAGTGTGATGCCGATCGGCGCAGTCACAGACCAGTATCCACAGAACCAGTTAATATTTCCGAGTGTGGAAATGAAAATCTCTGTTCTCCCTTCCATAGAAATCGGATAGAGAGAATAGCGATTACATATACCAAGCAAAAACACACCCGCAGCCGCCAGAAGCCATACACCGATCCATCCTATGTGGCAGTGGAAATAGCGGGAAAATAAGAAATACAAAAAAATCAAAATCATCTGGGTAATGACTCCCATATACCATCCATCGACTCCCCACAGGGCATCCTCCTTATAAGCGGAGCATAGATAGGAAAGCATCACCACAATAAAATACCCGTAAGCAAACCAGTCCGTGACAGACATGCGCCTATAGTTTCTGATAATCCACTCCCGATCACGGCGCACGGCAACGGACAACACAATCATGCCTGCCATGACCGCCAGTGTCACCAGACTTACATTGCGGAAAAACACATACTTGACTTCACCAATCCGCACATAGCCGCCTGGTGCATAGAAGGGATATATCACCGTTATCACCAGAAAGTACGCCATGATGATACCTTGGCAGATATCTCCGGGCCAGCCGCCCGGCATGCTTTTTCTCCGGGACGTCTCTGTCAATCCTTTGCGAAAGGATCCTCCATCATTCAATTCTTCCTGCTTAAGCGCTTCTACATCCTGTGTTTCCATATGCTTAATCATAATCTAAGGTTTCTTTTTCGTCAAACTCCGTGTGATCAGCCTGCATAATCTTCAGAATTTGTATGATGACAATCAGCGCAAAAGGTCCCTTGACAATACCGCCGACACCGAATAATTTCACTCCCGCATAAATTGCCAACAGCATAAAGACAGGCGCCACACCGATCCGCTTGCCGATCAGTTTCGGCTCCAACAGTTCTCTGGTTACGACACATACTACGTATAGAATCAGGCATACCGCCATCCTAACATATTCTCCGTTCAGCAGCTGCCATACGGAGAGCGGTACCAGCACGATGCCCGTACCGATAAACGGCAGTACATCCAGAAAGCCTGCCAAAACACCCAACAGAACACCGCCGGTTATCCCGGCCACACCTAATGTGACGCTGCACAGCACGCTGATGATCAACATAATCACTCCCTGTGCTTTGAAAAAAGTCACAATATACGACAGGACACCCTCAATCACCTCCCAGACCGGCTGCAGATCCTCCGATTTCTTCAGTCCGGCCACAATGTTTGCATATTCTGTTTCCAAAAGAATAGCCGCAACACTTGTGATGGCGAGAAATCCTATGGCTGCAAAGAGGCCTTTAAAACAGCTGTAGGATGATGACAGTATCCTCGGCATCACCTGTACCTGTACATCTTCCATGACAATCGTCATCCGTTCTATGACAAACGTCTCAATCTGCTGTCCGTTCCAACCGAACTTGCCGTCCAGTCCATCGCAGCACTGATGAAAAAAAATCTGAAACTGTTCACTCACCTGTGTGCAAAACGCGGGTAAGCCTTCCAACTGTCTGCCGCCCAGTATCATTACCACCCACAGTAGTCCCATTATAACCAGCAGGAACGGCAGAATGATTCCTACCGCCAAAAATTTTTTCTTGATCGGAATTCTCCTCTGTATGCGCTCCAAAAGAGGGTAACACAGTGTGATCAGAAGAAATGCCAACACAAAGGGCGCCGCAAGCGGGAACAGATACCGGAAGAAAAACCAGACCCCTGCGAAAACCAGACATATTTTGATCAGTTTATTATTTCGGAATGTTTCCTTCGTCATGTCCGCCCACATACCTCTCCGCATCTCTTCTATTATAAAAAACCGCTACATTTTGTCATTGCATAAAAAAGAAGCAGGACGATCCGTTCTCTGCTTCTTGCATGTGACTCATATCCTACTTTTATTATGTTGGATTTACACTCCGTTATGCGACCCGCCATCTGCATAATTTTTCCAGTCGTGTATCTGAAAACTCCTGCCCTCCGGCTCAATCTGAAATTGCAATAACTTACCGGTTCCCGGATGCAGAAATGAAAGTTTATATGCGCACAGAGCAATCTCTTTGATGTTCATCTGCTCCGACACTTTCACAACCTCGGGTTCGGCATACTTGTAATCACCCAAGAGACTCATGCCCGCGTGGCTCATCTGTACCCGAATCTGATGATGTCTTCCCGTGTGCAAATGAATCTCGACAAGCGCAATCCGCAGTGCCATGTCAGCCGCTTCTTTGCAGGTTTGCTCCGCCACGATCTTATAATCCAAAACAGCTTTTTTTGCTTCTTTCACTTCCGGCTGCACGACACGTGAAGTATTCGTCTTGCCGTCCTTGAGAAGATAGTCCGTCAGCTCTCCGCACGGTTTGAAATCCCGTCCGCATACAACGGCATAATAATATTTCTCCATGCGGTTTTCTTGGATTTGTCTGCCCAGATCTGCCGCGGCCTGTCTGTTCTTGGCAAACACAAGAACACCCTCCACAGGCTGATCAAGGCGATGCACCACACCCACATAAGGACGGCTGCCTTTCGTTGTCATTGCTAGGTAGTTGGTAATCTCACTCACCATGTCAGCCTGCCCGACTCTGGCGGTCTGTGTGGCTATGCCGGCGGGTTTATGACATACGATTATGTCGTTGTCTTCGTAGAGGATTCTGTCTGTGTTCATAGGTTTCATTTCTATTGCGGGAGCGGTAAGCTAAAATAATCCATATCGCACCCCCGTTCGACGATTTAAGATTCGCATTCCAAATTAGTCACATAATATCCGATTATCAGAATAATATCAAGTCAAAATGCTTGGGTGTCTGTTGTTGGGACAAAAGTTTGGGCATCTGTTGTCGGAACGGGGTCTACAATGCGGAGCGGGGACGATAAACGCCCCGTTTTGCTCTGCTTCTTTTCATGTTGTGTTATATTATAGTTGCTAATCGCCAATCATGGTTTTGTTGCATACTTGGCATAATATGCATAAGTAGCCCGCTCTTCTGGCGACATATATTGACCCGTGAAGCCTATAGTGCTGTAAGATATACCAAGATCTTTCATATATACGCAGCCTCCGCCGACCACTTTCGCTTCAGGGCGTCTTTCTTTAAAAGAATTCTCTAATGGTCCTATATCTTGCCCCGATATTGCATATTCATTCCAAACGCCGTGAACATATACAAGCCAATCGCCTCTATCGACCCATTGCTCTCTTGGAAGCGTTGTAAGGTCAACAACTCCAGCAGGAAGACCGCTTGATGCACTGGCACTTGCCGTTTCCTGTGCAGGTGCAGCTTCCGCACTTGCCGCAGGCTCAGCCGCTGCAACTTCTATCTTAGTACCACTTACATAACTATTGGACACATAAGCCGTCTGTCCGTTATATTCCAAACGATACCAACTTGTCTCGTTGCACTGTCCGGTTATATTTACTTCTTGATTAGTAGAGAGTGAACCAACCTTTTCCCCGTCTGTGCTTGGTAATGTCCTGATATTAACGGTTTGGGTTGCGTACATTGTTGCGCTCATGTCGATGTAAGTATATTGCTGCTCCGATTCGGGGTTTTCTTCGTTTCCGATTTCTGCCGTTTCGCCTTCCTTTGTTGCTTCCTCTTCCGCTTCAGTTTCCTTGTTTGCCGCTTTTCCGGTGCCTTTGGATTCATCTGTCATGTCGGATTCAGACGCGGTGCCTGTTTCATCCTGTACAGTGTCCTCATCCGATCCCGTCACGTCGGTATCGGCCGCAGAAGTCTCCGTGTCCCCAGTGTTCTCCAACCCTGCAACATCCAGCGTACTCTCTTCCTGTGCTCCCGCGGATGCCTCTTCCGCTCTCTGATTAGTAATGGTCACCGCCGCGGCAACACCTCCCACCACTACCGCTGCCGCAACACCCGCGGCAATCTTTAACTGTAAACCTTTGAGCATAATACGTCCTCCTGTCTTTGCCGACGATGCGGCAAGAGTTGATTGAGGAATCGCATCCGATATATTGAGTGGGAAGGAAGGCATCTGCATATCCTGCATCTGTGCGGTAAACAATGCTGTAAGGAAAGGAATAACAGCAACGGAGTAGAGCTTATCGCCGCTTTTCTTTTCATACCGCAGAACGCCTTCCCTGATTTTTGCTCTCGCTATGCTCAGACGTTTCTTAACATTATTCTCTTGGCATTCCATGATTTTGGCAATCTCCGCTATGGAGAGCTCGTTAAAATAAAACAGTAAGATAGACTGATATTGTGCATCCGTACAGACTTTTCGCGCAATATCCAGCACTAATTCTCTCTTGTCCGCATTGAGCACATACTCCTCCGGCAGGAAGTTATCATTCTCCTCTGTCTCCATATCCTCAAGCTGTTCATCACCGGGAAGTATGGGTTGCTTTTTCTTCAGGCGCTTAATGCTTTTATTGGCGGCTATGCGATAGAGCCATGGTTTAAACTTACCCGCATCCTCCAGTGTACTTAACTGCTCAAAGGCAGTCAGATAAACATCCTGCGTTATATCCTGTGCTTCCTGCTCATCTTTCAGAATATTGAGACAAGTAAAATATACGGAGCGGCAAGTTCCCTGATACAGCTCCTCAAAAGCTGCTCTGTCTCCTTTTGCCGCTTTTTGTACCAATTCTTTTGAAATATCGGTATCGCTCATTTGTATTCTCCTTCCGGTCATCTCATATGGACTTGTTCCCTATTATATAATGACCCCTGAGGAGAGGAAAAGGTGAAAATATTTTTATACTTTTTATACCTGCAAGTAAAATGCTGCTATGACTGTTAATAATAGAAGCACGGGGACGATAATCGTCTCCGTTCTTGCTCTGCTTCCTTTTGTGTTGTGTTAGTATTTCATTTAATTATATTTTGGTATTGTCGTAATTAAGGATAATAATATCTGTTGTTTACATTATCCCACAATGGTTTAGTGCCTCCGTGTGTAGGGTCGCTGGCAGGACAGCTACAAGAATTTGCATCAAAAAATTCCCGTATCGCGGCGTAAACAGCTTCATCATCTTGAAAATCATATATCCAAACCCAGTTTGTCGAACCATCACCAAGATGCATCCCGCCTCCGCGTGAACCTTCTGGTCTACGCCAATCATAAACCATAAACGACCAACCGCCCATATCAACCAAAACACCGAAAGGATAATCAGAAGCGTTAGGAATTGATGACGCAGTAGAAGTGCTGGCACTTGCCGTTTCCTGTGCAGGTGCAGCTTGTTCCGGTGCAGGATCAGCCGCCGCAACTTCTATTTTTGTGTCGCTTATATAATTATTTGATACATATGCCGTCTGTCCGTTATATTCAAAACGATACCAACTTGTCTCGTTGCATTGTCCGGTTACTGCTATTTCTTGATTGGTAGAAAGTGAACCGACCTTTTCCCCGTTTGTGTCTGGTAATGTCCTAATATTGACAGTCTGGGTTGCGTACATCGTCGCACTCATATCGGTATAAGTATATTCCACCCCTGCTGCCAGCTCGGGGGTTACTTCTGCCGTTTCGGTTTCCTCTGCTGTTGTTTCCTCTTCCGCCTCGGTTTCCTCCGTCGCTTTGCCGGCGTCTTCGGATTCATCTGTCATGTCGGATTCAGACGCAGTGCCTGTTTCATCCTGTGCAGTGTCCTCGTCCGATCCTGTCACGTCGGCGTCCGCCGCAGAAGTCTCCGTATCCTCAGTGTTCTCCAACCCGGCAACATCCAGCGTACTCTCTTCCTGTGCTCCTGCGGATGCCTCTTCCGCTCTCTGATTGGTGATGGTCACCGCCGCGGCAACACCACCCACTACAACCGCTGCTGCAACGCCAACGACAATTTTTAGCTGTAAGCCTTTTAACATAATGCGTCCCCCTGCCTTTGCCGACGATGCGACAATCGTTGATTTGGGGATCACACCCGGGAAACTAAGCGGGAATGAAGGTATCTGCATACCCTGCATCTGTGCGGTAAACAATGTCGTGAGGAAAGGAAGAACCGCAACGGAATAGAGCTTGTCACCACTCTTCATTTCATAGCGCAGCACACCCTCTTTGATCTTGGCACGCGCCACACTCAGTCGGTATTTGACAGTACCCTCCGGACACTCCATGATCTCGGCGATTTCCGCTATGGAGAACTCATTAAAATAGTGAAGCAGGATTGTCTGATATAGAGTATCTGAGCAGGTTTCCTGAATAATCTTCAGAACGATTTCTCTCTTGTCCGCGTTGAGTGCATATTCTTCCGGCAGGAAGTTTTCATTCTCTTCCGTCTCCATATCCTCAAGCTGTTCATCACCGGGGAATATAGGCTGCTTTTTCTTCAGGCAGTTGATGCTTTTGTTGGCTGCCATCCGATAAAGCCACGGTTTAAACTTACCCGCATCCTCCAGTGTGCCCAGCTGCTCAAAGGCAGTCAGATAGACATCCTGAGTTATATCCTGTGCTTCCTGCTCGTCTTTTACAAATCCAAAGCATGTAAAATACACGGCACGGCAAGTCGTCCGATACAGCTCTTCAAATGCCGCCCTGTCTCCTTTTGCCGCTTTTTGTACCAATTCTTTTGAAATATCGGTATCACTCATTCGTATTCTCCTCCTAGTCATCCTATATGGGCTTATCCCCTATTATATAATGACAAGTGAGAAATGGAAAAGGTTGGGATTTTTTTAGAAAATAGAAACACCTCCAAAAAGGAGGTGTCCATTGCATTAAATTTTGAATCTGTATCCCACACCCCAGATCGTCTCGATGTACTGGGGCTTGGCGCTGTCAAACTCGATTTTTTCACGAATCTTCTTAATGTGCACGGTGACGGTTGCAATGTCACCGATGGAATCCATGTCCCATATCTCGCGGAACAATTCTTCCTTGGAATACACGTGATTCGGATTCTCCGCCAGAAATGTCAACAGATCGAACTCTTTCGTGGTAAAGATCCTCTCATCGCCGTCCACATAAACCCTTCTTGCTGTCTTGTCAATCTTAAGACCTCTGATCTCGATGATATCGTTAACCTTCTGATTGCTTCCCACCAATCTGTCATAGCGCGCCATATGTGCCTTGACTCTCGCTACCAGCTCGGAAGGGCTGAAAGGTTTCGTCATATAGTCGTCGGCACCCAGTCCTAAGCCTCTGATCTTGTCGATATCGTCTTTCTTGGCAGACACCATGATGATCGGTACGTTTTTCTCCTCACGGATCTGTTTGCACACCTCGAATCCGTCCACGCCCGGCAGCATGAGATCCAAAATGATCAGATCGAAATCTCCCTCCATCGCGGTCTGCAATCCTCCGTCACCGGTGTTCTCGATCGTCACTTCGAAATCACTCAGCTCCAGGTAATCTTTCTCCAGATCGGCAATTGCCTCCTCATCCTCAATAATCAATATTTTGCTCATATGCTGCACCCTTTCCTAATAGCTATAGTTTGATAACCCCATTACATTTTCTGTCACAAGTTTTGCATATCACTTACATCACTCCTGCGGCGCCTGATACTTGCGGATCACGAAGTGCATACAGGTTCCCTCGTTCTCCTTGCTGGTCGCCCATATATAGCCGCCGTGGTCTTCTATTATTTTCTTGACAATGGACAGCCCTATGCCGCTGCCGCCCTTGGATGAATTGCGGGAAGCATCTGTGCGATAGAATCTCTCAAAAACATTGGGCAAATCCTTTGCCGCAATTCCCATGCCGTTATCCTCAATCTCCACTCGTATAGAATCCAGTTCGTCCAGAATGCGGATATCGATAACGCCCTTTTCCTTATTCATGTATTTTACGCTGTTGCTTATGATGTTATTGATGACACGCTTGAGCTGTTCGGGATCGGCGATAATCTGCGTGGACGGCTCCACCAGAGCATCATAGTTGAGTTCAATATTCTTGGACTCTAAATCCAGTCCGACTTCCTCCACACAATCTCCAAAATAATCGGTGACATTGATACGGCGGAAATTATAGGGAATCCGGTTGGTGTCAATGCCGGAATAAGTCGTCAGCTCATTGATCAGCCTGTCCATGTCATTCGCCTTATCATAGATGGTCCTGATATACTTGTCCATCTTCTCCGGCGTGTCGGCAACCCCGTCCATAATACCCTCGACATATCCTTTGATTGATGTGATCGGCGTCTTTAAATCGTGGGAGATGTTGCTGACCAATTCCCTGTTCTTCTGTTCGTGTTCGAACTTCTCATCCGTGGACTCTTTCAACCGAAGACGCATGTCCTCATAGTTGCGATAGAGTTCTCCGATCTCGCCTTTTTCCTCCGTCGTCAGCATATATTCCAGATTGCCCTCCGCAATATTCTGCATTGCGGTGTTGAGCTGATTGATGGGAGTAAACAGTCCCTTCTGCATCCACCATGTCAACACCATACTGGTCAGGCACAACACGAGAATCAGCGCAAAAATCATTTCCCTCAGCGCATTTTTGGAAATGAGGGAACGAACACTTGTCACAATGAAAAAGCTGCCGTCTTCCCCGTCCGCAAACCTAAAATCGAGCTGCTTGACCAACTTCTTCATATCATTGTAATACAACCCTGTCTCCGAGTCCGGCAGCTCATTGCCATACTCCGGCAGCATGTCGAAGATTTGCTGCGAATCCGTATCGTTGCCCGTGTAATACACTTCGTCTGCTTTTCTCACTATAATATAAGAAAATTTATCGTTTAGTTCCCCGCCGATCTCATCCAGATAATTTCTATCCTCCAGCTTTACGGAATCATGCTCAATCTGACCTTTGACTTCCTGCAAAACTTCTTCCGTCATTTGGCTGTAATTCTCTATGGTATAAGCCCTGGCAAGATTCTTTCTGTCCAGAATTCCGACTTCGTTCTCCATATTTTCCACATGACTTGCGACAACGATAAAGGCAATGCTTGTCAGCAGCAGAGGCACCAACACAATCGCTATTGACGTAATCAGAAGCCTCGTCTTAAACTTCACCTAAGCTATCTCCTCTCTGTGTAACGTGCTTGACCGGGCGAAAGTCATCGTCCGCAATCACCTGCAATTACTCGTATTATTAATATACCACACTTTCGCGGGATAGTAATAAAACATATTTGATATTCTTATAAAATATTTATAAAAATTGTGCTTCGCAAACTTGATATCCCATACGGAAATGAATCAAATTTAAATTGACATGTCCGGTTCTATTTGATATATTTATTTAATAATAGTAATCATTATCATTTTGAGGTGATAAAGATGGCATTGAAATACAGCAGACAAAGGCAAGTCATTAAGAATTTTCTGATGACGCGTAAAGATCATCCCACTGCTGATGTGGTATATATGAATGTCAGACGCGAATATCCGAATATCAGTCTTGCTACCGTATACCGCAATCTTTCACTACTGGCAGAGCTGGGTGAGATCAGACGACTGCGTGTAGGTGACGGTGTGGATCATTTTGACGCAGACATCTCCGAACATTATCACGCAGTGTGCACGGAGTGCGGAAGCGTAACTGATTTAAAAATAAGCGGTATAGATCGGATCATGGACGTTGCCGGCAAGGATTTTGACGGGGAAATAACGGGACATGTCACTTATTTTTACGGCGTATGTGGTGACTGCTGTAAAAAGACTTTGCCCTCCTGATTTTGCTTGCGGCATTTTGAGCAATCATATATAATAATTACTTGTAGCCGAACGATAAGACGTGCCTTATCAAGGCAGTGTCTTACAATATATTTATAAAGAAAAGGAGAATATGATTATGAAGTATGTATGTCAGGTATGCGGTTATGTTCACGAAGGAGATGCTGCTCCGGATAAGTGCCCGGTATGTAATGCACCCGCTGAGAAATTCACGGCCCAGGGCGGCGAGAGAGAATGGGCTGCAGAGCACGTTGTAGGTGTTGCTCAGGGTGTCAGCGAAGATATTATGGCTGACCTGCGCGCTAACTTTAACGGTGAGTGTACAGAGGTAGGTATGTATCTTGCTATGGCAAGAGTTGCTCACAGAGAAGGTTATCCCGAGATTGGTTTATACTGGGAGAAGGCTGCTTGGGAAGAGGCTGAGCATGCTGCTAAATTCGCAGAGTTACTCGGCGAGGTTGTAACGGATTCTACCAAGAAGAATCTGGAGATGAGAGTTGAGGCTGAAAACGGCGCTACAGCAGGTAAATTTGATCTTGCAAAACGCGCTAAAGCTGCTAACCTTGACGCAATCCATGACACAGTTCATGAGATGGCACGCGACGAGGCTCGCCACGGCAAGGCATTCGAGGGTCTGCTGAAGAGATACTTCGGTTAATCGAAATCACAGTAAGTGAATACTTAGAATTTTACAGGGTATGTCGATATGAATCGGCATACCCTGTTTTATTAAATCAGATATACTGCGGATATTCCCGCATTAGTTTTTCATCAGCTTTCCTCGATTTCTCTTGATATTCCCGATAAGATTGGCTTAACTTGCACATCGCCGGAATAAATATATCATTATACCCACTCAATTTGCCAAACTGCCGTAATGATTCTTCCAGACGATATGTCGGCGATGCCTTATATTCATCAGACTTTTTGTAAGCCTGATAGATTTCGATTATCTCACGGTTTTCCTCCAGAAACTTTTCCGGATCTTGTACTGCCTCACGCATACTGGCAGACATCTTCTCCGCAAAACCATCAATACCATTCTCACATCGTGTGGCTGCCTCACTTAAAACCTCATCAAGATACTGTCGCAGGTCATCAGGAACATCGAAATCGGTATTATCAAGAAATTCTATGATTGTGTTGAATGCTTCCTGTTGCTCATCCGTCACAATAGGCTCGTTGAGATATGGCGCAAAATGGGTGCAGACATATCTCCCGTAATAATCGGGAAAGACATTTTGCAAGCGTTCTAAAATAGATTGCTTCTTCTCCAATTGTTGCAATTTGCCATAAGTCTTTTTCCAATTTTGACCTTCCGCAAGTTCCTGAAGCAGTTTCTGTTTTTCCTCCAGAGCACTTATTTCCAACTTTTTCGCTCCGGCAATTTCCTTCAACGCCACTGTATTCCGGTCTGACAGAACAATACGGATATCCGCGATCGATAAGCCCAGATTTCTCAAGATCGAAATCTTTTTCAATCGTTCGACATCTTCCTCGGTAAAACTGCGATATCTGTTCTCCTGCATGGTTGGAGTAACAAGCCCCTGCTCGATATAGTATTCGACAGCCTTCTTTGTAAGTGAGCACTTTTTACATACTTCGTTGATCAGCATTGTATCACCTCCAAGGCTAATCATAAGGTAATCCCCAAGGGAGCAGTCAAGAAAATAATTTATATTGAAAAATTATTTGATAGCATAATACATTGCCTGACTTATTGCATGAGATATATTTTCATGGTTCATCCACGGATAATTATTCTGAATCCAGTCAGAAACTACTTCAGCTATAGGTCCAATACCATTAGTTGAACAGTATAAATCATAAACATGATGTTCTATCTCTGCGCGAGTATTTTCAATGTAGCTGCTAATCTGCTCCTGTTGTTCATCTGCTAAAGAAGGATATTCTTCTTTTACTATTCTTGTAATCGATTTTCTCCAATTCTGCCCCCATTCTAAAGAAAGTGCATATATTCTGTTATATATTACTGAATTATCCATATCACGTTCTCCTCTAAAAACCCATTTATGCTTCTTAGAATATAATAAAACAAAAAAGATTTCTATGCAAAATCTTCCTTGCATCGGGATTGCGGTTTCTTGTCAGGTATAATATAATGAGCGCAAAAGAAAAACACAAAATACTGACATGAATTACACAATAAGAGAAATGAATACAACTGAATATCCTTTGCTAAACGATTTCCTGTACGAGGCAATTTTTATTCCTGACGGCGTGGAGGTGCCTCCGAAATCAATCATAAATTCCCCGGAACTGCAAGTCTATGTCTCCGATTTCGGAACACAGGAGCATGACCGTGCTCTTCTTGCGGAGGTGAACGGAAAGGTAGTGGGTGCTGTATGGGTCCGCATCATGAACGACTACGGACACATCGATGACACGACCCCCTCCTTTGCGATTTCCCTTTACAAAGAATACCGAGGACAGGGAATCGGAACCGCCATGATGCAAAAGATGCTCACCACTCTGAAAAACGCCGGATACAAGCAGGCCTCTCTCTCGGTACAGAAGGCTAATTATGCCGCCAACATGTATCTGAAATTGGGCTTTGAAACTGTGAGTGAAAATGAAGAAGAATATATTATGGTAAAATATCTGTAATCATAAACGGTAATAATTGTACTGAAAATAAAACTGCAAGCGTACAGCGCTTCGGAATGGAGGACAAAATGAAAAAAATCACATTATTCTACTTGACTGACTGCCCTTACTGCCGCAACGCAAGGCGGGCACTGGAGGAACTGAAAAAGGAAAATCCGGCATATGAAGAGATCGAGATTGACTGGATCGAAGAAAGCGAACAACCTGAGTTGGCAGAAAAATATGATTACTACTACGTGCCTACAATTTTTGATGGAGATCACAAATTGTATGAAGCCAAGCCTTCAGAAAGTTATGATGTGTGCAAAGAAAATCTGAAGTCGGCGCTGGATGCGGTACTGTAACAGGAGTATTCATAAAACATGACCTTACAATACAGAAAAGCAACTTTAGACGATTTAGAGGAAATATACAACCTGGTCGCATTGGCGATAGACACAATGGTCCAAAGCAACATTCTGCAATGGGACGAAATATATCCCACGAAGGAAGATTTTCGGGAAGATATCCATAATAACTATCTATACGTCGGCTTGACGGATGGACAGATCGCGGTGGTGTATGCCCTGAATCAAGAATGCGACAAGGAATATGAAAACGGCAGTTGGAAATATCCGGACAGGCCTTATTACGTCGTGCACAGGCTGTGTGTGCATCCTGATTTTCAACACAGAGGTATTGCCAAACAAACATTGCTGCATATAGAGTCGGAGTTATTGCAAAAGGATATTCATGCAATCCGATTGGACGCATTCACCAATAATCCGTTCTCTCTCAAACTGTACGATTCGCTTAAATATTCCAGCGTCGGTTATGCCGATTGGCGTAAAGGCAAGTTTTATTTGATGGAGAAGTATTTTTGATTAACCGGGCGTAAAGAAACTAAAAAGTCTATTGATTTTACAACCTCTTAACCTTCCGCACCGTAATCTTGTCACCATCCTCTATCCGTCCGCATAACAGCGGGGATGTTGCATCGTAGGCTTTGAAGTTTCTCTCCGCCTTTTCCCAACTGTCGTTGGCGTAGCAATATTTACAGCTGTTCAGGCATGTGTGGTATGTACCGACTTCAATGCTCTCCACACAGCCGCATTCTGCCCTTTGGTTCTTATCCTTACCTACATCAATGGCATATCCTGTAATTTCCTCCACAAGCGCCTTATCGATACAACTGCTGTGAGTTATTCCGCAATCCGACAAATCAATTTTCTCGGCACACGTCACTATCGCCATACCGTTACGGTGTGCAATCTCATTAAGCTTTACTGCGAACGCTCTAAGATTCTGAATAGAGCCACTATCTTCCTGACCCTCCCCAACCGGCTCTCTAACCTTTAGCTCCCGCATGGCTGCTTTATTCTTCACGTAGGTATCCACGAAACTGATAACACATCGCTTGGTGTAACCCGCCAGCGCGTCCGCGATTTGTTCAAATGCCTGTACATGGTACTCCTCTGTATAAACATCGTTAAAGAAAATCGGGTCGTAACGCCAGACAACTCGACTGCTGCCAATCGTCTCAGATAATCTTTGAAAAACCGGTATCATCTTGTCTTTCTTATGTGGTACATTCGGCTCTATATCGCGCCCATATCCTGTCAGGGTGAACTGGAAATAGTACATATAATCACTGAGTTCTTGCAATCTTGCCATCATCGGCTCGGGATTCTTCGTCCAGAACACAATACAATCAACAAGGTCAGGCGACAATTCGATTCTGCTGACCTGATGGAAATTCATAGGATTTCTTACATACAGGAATCCCTCTTTCATTCTATTATAAAACCAATCGGCATAGTAGTTCGGAATGTCAGTTCTTCGGCTCACACTTAAAATCATGTCATCTCCTTTTACAGCTACATACACCGGCACTTTGCATGTGAATCACCTTGCATTTCCGGCATAAGGAAGTTATATTGTATATATCAATATTACCATAAATTCTAGAACGGAGCAGACAATTATGCTATACCATGCACGCAACTGTAATATCAAAATAGGCAATACGGATATCGACTATGTTTCTTTCGGAACGGGAAAGAAAAACTTAGTCATGATTATAGGATTGAACGATGGGTTATTTCCCGTAAAAGGAACTGCACTCCCTCTTGCTTGGGCATACAGAATCTTTGCACCGTATTACACGGTGTATGTGTTTGGCAGAAAAAATAAGATGGAAAAAGGTTACACCACAAGAGATATGGCAAAAGATCAGGCCGAAATCATGCGGATTCTCGGCATCACGCAGGCTGACGTTATCGGTGTGTCTCAGGGCGGAATGATTGCCCAGTACCTTGCCATTGACCACCCCGAATTGGTTCATAAACTTATTCTTGCCGTCACGCTGTCCAAACAGAATGAAATCGTGCAGCCTGTTATCAGCAAATGGATTCGTCTTGCAGCGGCAATGGATTATAAGAACCTGTTGATTGATTCGGCGGAAAAGGCGTATACCGAGCAAAGGCTGAAAAAATTACGTTTGATCTATCCTTTTTTGGGGCTACTGAGAAAACCTGAAAGTCTCGAACGATTTTTGATCCAGGCTGATGCCTGTCTTAAACACGATGCTTATTCCGAACTGCACAAAATAGCATGTCCGACCCTGATCATCGGCGGTACACTTGATCAAATCGTAGGCGTTAATGCATCCCGTGAACTTGCTAAGGCAATCAAGGGAAGTAAGCTGCACATATATAAAGATTATGGACATACCGTATATGAGGAGGCCAAGGATTTCAATCGGCGGATGCTGCATTTTCTTTTAAAGGATCTGTTGCCTTCATAGTTGTTTACATTAATAAGAAGCGATTTTCACAGAGTTGGCTATTAAGCCAACTCTGTTTTATTTTTTGTTTATAAACACTTCATATTTCTATAATTGATTCTTTGTTATAGTTGATGTATAACATATATAAACAAGAAACACCTACCGGTTATGAATTGGATTTCTCAATTCGGTCATACTGATAGCATAAAATAAAAGAAGAGGAGTGATTATTATGTTAAGACCGGCATTATTCAACAACCGTACCTACAGACCTACATTTTTTGACGATTCTTTCGATCAGATGTTTGACAACGCCTTCAAGAATTTCTGGGGCAACAATGAACTCGCCACGTTTGACGCGTTCAAGACCGATGTGATCGACCAGGGTGACAGCTATCTGCTGCAGGCGGAACTGCCCGGATTCGATAAGTCCGATATAAACATTGACCTGAAAGATAATCTGCTTACGATCTCGGCTTCCCACAAGGAGGAAAAGGACGAGGAGGATAAGAATAAGTACATCCGCAGAGAACGTTATTACAGTTCTTATTCAAGAAGCTTCCGCGTAAATGATGTGGAAGCCGGTGACATTGACGCTTCTTACAACAACGGTATTCTGGAAGTAAAATTCCCGAAGAAAGAACTTGCCGCGAAGGAAGAAGTTCAGAAGATTGAAGTTAAATAATAATCTTGTTTCCCTATCCTAAGATAAACAGCCGGAGTCTTCTTGATCCGGCTGTTTATTTTACTGCGATATTTTACTGTAACAGATAGGATGCGATATATTCCGTATTGGGCTCCGTCACGATTCCCGGATCGCTGAGACTAAACTGAATATCCAACCCACTCTCCTCCGCAGCCAAAGCAAAATGGCAAAGCGCAATGCCCATATCAATCTTCTGCATATCACCTACCGCCTCACTGACAAAGCCCTTCGTGTGCTTCAGATAGAAGTGAACCGCATTTTCCTTTATCACAACCTGCCACGGCTGCTTGTTGACCGCTGAGGGCGCCCAGCGGACCATCTCCAGCGGATATGCCAGTGAACCTGCCTTCTCAGGCGTCAACGGCACACCAAAATCACCGTCAAAAACAAAAGACTCAAAAGGATGTCTGCTGTCCGCTTTGATGCCCTTGCGCATCATGCTCTCTTTGATGGACATCTTCCCCGCCGGGTACCCAAGCGGACTCATGCAGGGCATTATTTCGCCCTCCTCCAGCTCCATTGCCCGCTCAAATGCCGCACGATCCATAGTCCCGCCGACCCAGACCGTACCGATTCCGAGGGACTGGGCATACAGCACCAGCATTTCAAATGAATACCCGAATGCTTCCTCGATATGCGGCACACGTTTGACCTTGGCGCCTACATAGAGGTCTGTCCCGCTGACGACAGGGCATTTTAACGCCTGCTGCCTTGCGTCCAGCAGCTTGAACTCTAAAGGTATCCCATAGGGATTTTTCAGTCCCGCCATAAACGAGGACAACTTTGCCGAGTCCTCTGCACTGAGATCTCTGCCGTCAAATGTCCGAACGCTTCTTCTGCCACGGACAAGTTGTTCAATATTTTCCATGTTTTCATTCTCCTATCATTACATATTTGCTGATTACATCTTCGTCAAGATTTCCGCTCTTCCGGCAGCCGAGCGCCATATCTAAACTCCTACACATTGCTCCTCTTGTACACTCCCCGCAAGAAGCGCCTCCACAGCATCTTTCCTCTCAAACAGAACACATCCGCCGCTGTGTTCCTCCATCAGGACATTCTGCATCTGCAAAGCGGTGAAAAGCGGTGATCGCAGCGCCTGACGCAGAGAAGTGTTTTTCACGTTGATGTCCGAGTACGGTGAGAACGGACAAGGCTCCGCACCGCCGTGGGAATTGATATGGAAGAACCCGCGCCCTGCCGCCAGGCATCCGCCGGAAGTTTTCTCGTCGCCGGGGAATGAGATGAACACCATATCGGCATATTCCTCACGGATCTCGTTCAGCCGTTCTTTCAAGTATTCCCGTTCCTCGTCACCGGGCGCCAGATCTTGGCTCTCCTCCGTGACCGGAACAAATTCAACATAAATGACCGCTTTGCAGCCGCTGTCCTTAAGCTCATCAAGAAACGCTTTGCCGGTGACCTCCTGCAAATTGGCTGTCGTGACCGTGACGGACGCGCCGAAGATCAGATGATTGGTCTGAATGCGCTCCATGGCCTCTCTCACACTTTTATATACGCCACCGCCCCGCCGCTCATCCGTCTTCTCCTGCCGTCCTTCAATACTGAGAACCGGCAGCAGATTTCTCTTTTTATCAAAAAGATTAATATACTTATCGCCGAGAAGTGTACCGTTGGTAAATACCGGGAACAGAATCTCGGGATAATTGCCTGCTGCCTCAATCACATCATGACGCAGAAGCGGTTCTCCTCCGGCCAGCAGAATGAAGCTGATTCCCAGTTCTCTCGCCTCGGTAAAGACATTCTCCCAATCTTCTCCTGTCAGCTGATCTACCGGCGCGTCATCCGTACAGGCATGGTTGTGTCGGGAATAACACCCCGCACAGTGAAGATTACAGTTGCTGGTGATACTTGCAATCAGAAACGGCGGAATATTCTCGCCGCCCACTGCCGCCTGCGCACGTTTGCGGGACGCTTCACGGCTTGACAGAGCAAACCTCGCCATAAATGCGCTTTCTCTGGGGTCTGTAAGAGTCGCCTTGACAGCCCCTTTGACAATTTTCTCAACACCGTCGCTCAGGTACTGCCCGAGGTCAAATTCTTTATTTTCCATAGATATCACCTTTCTGCAAACCTACTGTGTCAGTTTACCTATTATTTCGTAAAGCATCTCATATAGAGCCTGTGCCTTCCCCGGTTCCATCGCTACGCATGCCCCGATTCGCTCCGGTACGGTAATCGCTTTCTCTTTCAATGCCTCACCTTTGTCAGTGATCGTGACAATCAGATCTCTCTCATCCTCAGTAGAGCGGTGTCTTGTCACATATCCCTTTTCTTCCAAGCGCTTGAGGAGCGGTGTAAGGGTGCTGGAGTCCAGAAACAGACATTTCCCCATGTCTTTTACCCGCAGCTCTTTGTGCTCCCACATCACCATCATGGTAATATACTGTGTGTAGGTAAGGTCGAGTTCGTCCAGATACGGCTTGTATGCTTTCACGATCTCCTTAGAACAGGCGTATAGGGGAAAACAAAGTTGATTCCGCAATTTAAGGGCTTCATATCGGTCCGCCATCTCATCTTTCTCCTTTATACACTCTTTCGCTCAGAATGTACATCAATCTCTTTTGTTTGTATGCTATTTAATCTTGCACGATTGATATGTCTATTTTAGTCAAGATCCTTACGATTGTCAAGCGACAAAAAGGTGTAACCCCGTTTTATGAGGTTACACCGCATTTTGTGAAACACTTCCGTATCAGTCCTCGACTGATCCGGCAAAATTCATGTTCTTCATATACTACTTAACCATCCGGACGAGCTCCAGAAACTCTTCTTTATACTCATCCGACAAATCGATGGACTTTAAAGCTTTCTCCACATGCTTTACGGAGGCATCCTCCGGATATTCACTGTGGGAGGCGAGCAGCCCGAACTCCGCTACCGCTGCCGCGAAGACGAAATCATCACCGGGATTGTTCGTATAACTTTCACTGCCGACCGGATACTGCAGCAGATTGCTTTCATCCTCAGCAGGCTTCTTATAGCGAATACTGATCGTCAGCCATTCTGTGTCTTTAATGTCTTCCCAATTCAAAACATCAGCGGTTCCAAGCTGTTTGCCCAGCATCTTCTTGTACTGCTCCTTGTATTTCAGATCTTCGATCTCGCTCTGCGCCATATCGTAATTGGGATCTGTCAATACAATTTCATAGAGCGCTGTCACGCTGTGTCCCGCTCCGATTTCACCCGCATCTTTCGTATCGTCGTTGAAATCCTCTTTCGCCAAAGCACGATTTTCATATCCGAGCAGACGATAACTTTCCACCACCTCAGGATTGAATTCTACCTGGAATTTAACATCCTTACATATGGTGAGCAGGGTGGCAGTCATCTCCTCTACCAACACCTTATTTGCCTCGCGCAGGCTGTCTATATAAGCATAGTTGCCGTTGCCTTTGTCGGCCAGTGTCTCCATCTTATTATCCTTGATGTTGCCGGTTCCGAATCCAAGCACCGACAAGAAAATCCCGGATTCCTTTTTCTCCGTGATCAGCTCTTCCAGTTCTTCTTCACTGGTCAATCCGATATTCAGATCCCCGTCCGTCGCAAGGATAATACGGTTGTTGCCGCCTTCTATATAGTTTTCTTCAGCCAGTTTATAAGCTGTCTCTATGCCCTTGCTTCCGTATGTTCCGCCGCCTGCTTCCAGCGATTTCAGCGCTTTAATGATCTTATCGGTCTCATCGCCGCGGACACCATCCAGCACAATGCGGTCATCACCCGCATAGGTTACGATGGATACTCTGTCCTTCTTAGTCAGGTTCTCCGCCAACAATCCGAAAGATTCCTGAAGAAGCGGAAGCTTATCATAGGAGTACATGGAACCGGACACATCCAGCAAAAACACCAGATTGGACGGCGGTGCCTGCGAATAATCGATATCTTCAGTCTTTAACCCGATCATGAGAAGCTTCGCGTCATCATTCCACGGACATTCACTGATCTGTGTTGTAACACCGAACGGCTCCATACCCTTCGGTGCATTATAATCGTAAGAGAAATAGTTGATCATCTCCTCAATTCTCGCCGCGCCCTGAGGCAGCTCATCCAGACCATAACCGCTGTTGATCAGACGACGAAGATTGCTGTAAGATGCCGTATCCACATCCGCCGCAAAGGTTGAAAGCGGCGCCTTCAGAACAGAAGAAAATCCCTGCTCTTCCCACTGGCTGTATTCCTCTGTGTTGAAATACGCAGAATCGTCGTCGTAATCATAACATGATTCCAAATAGCCGTCCGTAGCTGTTGCGGATTGGGTTTCCATACCTTTTATTCCGTTGGTGTAATCCCCGTAGTCCGCATCGGCTTCAGCTTCCGCAGCCCCGTACGCATAACCCGCGTTGTCCGATGCCGCCCCGTCAGATGCCGGCGCATAAGCTTCACTTCCCGCGTCTGCCGCAGCTGTTGCCGCTCCGGAGTTACTTCCGCCGTCAGCGCTGCCGCAGCCTGTCATCAGCATAGTTGCTGCCAAGACCAGCGATGTCACTTTTACCAAATAGTTTTCCTTTTTCATACCCTTTTCCTCCTTTGAGAGCACGTTGCTCCTACTATGAATACCTCTCAGATAAGGAAAAGGTTGCAAGATTTAAAAAAATTTTCCAAAATTTATTTTGTCATGCGGCAATCAGAAACCGCCTGTATTTAAGTAGATAACACCCATCCAGTAAAAGCCGTACAGACTCACATCATCACCCATAATCGCATAAACGGCATCCGTGATATCATAGAATCTTTCGTCATCCAGGTCGTAATCTGTCCTCAGCGCAGCCTCTCCTTCCGACTGCAGATCCTCGGCGAGCCGTTCTGCCATCTCCTCGGTCGGAAAATAGCGATCCGTGACATGATAATATTCACAGCTCTCACTGTCACCCTTATAGTCATCGATCAGTTTATCCATCATAAAGCTCTTGTCTTCTACCAGGACTCTCTCCCCGGCGTAATCCGGAAGGTTGAGCAGTGCGTTTGGAATAAAATCCGTATCGTTGTTGGTAACATCTACGATCTGCCAGTCACCGTCCAGTTTGATCTTATTCCACGCATGTGCCAGTCCGCCGTCCAAAATGCCGGTAACTACAATGCTTTCCAGTCCGGCCGTATCAGACAACAGCTTAAACGCTGCCGCGTAACCGCTGCATACACACTTGCCGTTGATCAGGGCACCGTATGCTGTAAAAGAATCATTGAAACTTTCATCTACATACATGAAATCATTTTCTTCCGCGTTGGCAAGCGCATCTTCATCGTAAGTGACCGTATCACACAAATACTGATTGATTGCCAACTCAATCTCCTCATCCGTCATGCCGGGCGTGATAATTTCTGAGACAACTTCCGTCAACTTCTCCTGAATTTCCTTCTGTTTTCTTGCCTGTGTCTTACTGTCATCATCATATGCCACACGTATCAACATCAACTGACGGTTGACCTGATATCCCTGAACGCCCAAAATCAGCGGATTCTGATAATATGCCTCCATAAAGATATCATCCAACAACGCCATATCTTTTGCCTCCGGGAATTCGGATATATCGATGATTTCCACACCGGCCAACATATTGGCGGTCAGATACTCACCGAGGGCACTGTTTGCAAAGATCTCAATATCCTCTACCTGACGAATTTCCTGCTGCGGTGCCTCCGCAACTTTCGTATCTCTGTCCCGCAATGCAGTGGGTCCTTTATCGCCCGCCTTCTTGCGAAGCTGCGCCTCCCTGTCTTCGAGGAACTTCATATCCGCCTGCAGATTCGAGTTATCATAATTCGCCAGTTCCATTGAATAGGAAAAGGGTGTGCCCTCCACCACATATGGCACTGTCAGATAATTGAGGGTCTCGCCTTCGAGATAATTACCCTCCTCGTCCACGTACCACACTCTCTTGGGTGCTACACTCGCCTCCTCCGTATGGTAATCGATCAGCTTCTGATTAGTGATTCCGTCACACATGGTCACATAATCATAGGCCGGAAAATTCTCGATAGACTCGTATTCTCTTGTAAATCCGTTCTCTTTCTCCGTATAAGTAGCAACAGAATGCGGTAAATTGGGGGCAAGATCGCTGAAAAAGAAAGTGTTGCTGATCATTGATGTCCCGTTCTGACCGACCGCGATCACGCAAATTGCACTGTCACCGTCCTCCACCCAAGTCGACTTCACTACCGATCCGGGCTCATACTCGTCCATATAATAATCATATGTACTCTCGTTTTTCCAGTCATCCTGACTTACACGAAATGATTTGAAGTCCTTGTTTGCCGTCGCATAGCTGCTGAACTCGACCGCTTCCGTGGTCCATCTTGTATCCTCGGTCGATCCCATAGGATACATCATATGTTCATATCCCTTTGCAGGGCTGTAATCCACTTTGCAGACAATATACTCCGCGGCACCCTCCACGGGAGTCCATCTGAATTCCGGTCTGCCGTCATCGAGAATCACATAATCCAGTACCGGATTATCCTCGAGTTCCGCCTTTAACGTGATGATGCTCACCTCCGGTTCCGCCAGCTTCTCACCGGTCTTCTCGTCATAATAGCAGGCAAGATATAATGTATCGAGATTTCCCCAAGTCATACCGCTGCCGTAATCAAAGAGAATATACTGGGAGTGATCATAACGATTCACCAGATCCGCGTCAAGCCCCAAGGTAGCAATGCACGCGGGTGCATAGTTCGGCGGCGCGATTGTGAGTGTTCCGGAAGCCTCATCCCAATCGTAGGAAGACCCTACAATCTCCCCGGTAAGATCCGGATTCTGGAATATTTCATAGAAATATCCCCAATCGTCAATCCCCTCCATCGAATAAGGATCAAAATCCATGTGAACGGTAATCGCATCACTGCGGCCCAGTTCCTCCACCGTCTCACCGTAAGTGTAGCCGTACAGAGGCGTATCTTTGTATTTCTCTTTTGTACTCGTCGCCAGATGAACCGATGTCACATAAGTTGCATCGGCCAACAGATCGTCCTCTTCCTGCGATACTGCTGCCACATCCGCGTTTACATCCGTTTCAGCAGCGCTATTATCATGATCCGTCTTCTGCTCTGTGGTCGCCGCCATATCACTGCCCTGTTCCTGAGGCTTATGATAATGTCCGTATAAAGCACCGCTTACCACCGCCGCTGCCAGCACAACCGCCGTGATGACATACGGTCTGCGCTTTTTGCTCTTAGCGCGGTGCTGTTCTTTCTGTTCTTCTGTCAGTTCTTTTCTTTCAATTTCAATTCGTACATAGTCATTTTCAAATTTCATCTATCCTGATTCCTTCCATATCATGAAGCTGCATACCTACTCTGCATTTCCTATGGTTTCCATCAGCAGTTCATATGCCTCCTCCGCAAAAGCTTCTCGGTCGATATCATTCTCCGTCAATTCCCCGCTGATCAAGTATCTTTGCCCGCTCTTTCGCGCATAGGCTATCCATGTGCCGTCTGTATCCTGTGCCACAAAGATATTGACGCCGTGTACGGTAATGTGCTCCGTGCTGAGACCCTCATAGAAAGAGGGTGCCTCGTCTACTTTCTCAATCCACAGACGGCTGCCGTAGATACTGTCTATATAACTGCTTTCCTGTTTTTTCTCCGTCTCTCCGGGTGTGGCATCATCATAGTCATTATTCTCGGCAGATGTCACTGCCTCCGCACATCCGTCCGCATCAGAGTCGTCTTCCTCATACTCTTCTGCCGCTTCTGCCACGGCTGTCTCTGCAGCCGTCCCCTGTGTCATGTCCATGATGCTTCCCTCTCCCTTATCGATGGGCTCATCCGCCGCAACGGCATCCTCAACCGTATCCAAAGCGCCCAACTGGAATTCCATGCCGCTTGAATCCGCCGCGTCGGATGCTATATCCGTCGGGGCATTTGTCGCTGATTCATTCATACTGCGCCCAAATCTCATCACGGAGAGATTAAACACTACCAGACAGACTGCCGCTGCTGCAACTACGGGGAGAGCCCACCTGTACACTTTCGCATAGGAACGTTTGGGCTGCACTACCGGCTCCGGCTGCATGGTCTCCCGCAGAATTCGCTGTTCCTCTTCGCGGACGGCCTCCTTGGTCCTGCGAATCAAATCCGTCGGCGCATGTATCTGTGAAGTTTCGTTTTTATATTGATCCATCATAATCATGACTTCCTTTTACTGTAGTTCATCTCCGATTAGGTCTTTTAACATCTCCCGCGCACGGTGCATCTGGGATTTCACGGTAGTCTCTTTCTGATCGGTCAGCTGCGCAATCTCCGCAACCGTCTTTTCCTCAAAATAGTGCAGATGTATCACCAGCCGGTATTTTGTCGGCAGCTTCTGCACCGCCGCCCGCACCGGATGTTCCTCGGGCAGTTCATATCCGCCGCTTTCATCCGCCATCTGCTCCGGCTCATCCATGTAATCTACGTTTTTGTTCCAATACTGTTCAAAGTGCTTTTTAGCGCAATTGATCGTCACTCGGATCAGCCATGCTTTCACATGTTCCCAGGACTCCAGATCCTGTATGTGACTCACCAGCCGCACGAACACTTCCTGAAACAAATCATCCGCATCTGTTGTATTTTTCATCTGCGACAGCGCCAGCCTGTACACCATATCAGCATACCTGTCAATCGCCGCTTCCGTCGTAATCTGTTCCTCTTTCGGCATACAAAATCCCCTATCAAAATAATGGATATTTATTTTATTATACACGATAGGGGATTGTGTGAACAGAATAATATAGCGCAGCTTTCACGTCTGCAGCTTAATATTCCGGCTCTGTTGCGTTCTTCACTTCCAAAGTGCATACACTTCCGTCCTTGACGGTGATCGTGTATCTGTCCAATACACCTTTATCGGGATCAGATACTTCATAGTAAGTGTATCCGCTGTCAGAAGTGCTCACCTCGCAGTTAAAACCGGCAACGGCTTTCTTCACCGCCGCTTCCGAATCGCCCACCTTAATATTGCCGGGGAATACCAGCTTAAACTCCGGTCCGTTTACACTTGACTTCATCGTCAGGACAAAGCAGTTTTCCACTGTGGTTGCATAGTCCGCATAATTTTCCACCATCGTGCGCAATGTCTGATTATTATATCGCAGATTGACCCATCCGTTACCGCCTGCCGCTACTACACTGTCGGAATCGGCTTCATCAATGGTAAACCCGTTCTCCAACATAACCGATACCGGACAGGGCAGAGAGTACACAACTCCCTCCAGCTCCGCAGTGTAGGCATAGTAATCAGTGCCTAACGATTTCGGTGCAACGTAATCCTTCACCAGATCGGGAACGGTCTCATCAACGGAATTGTCGGCGCCTTCCAACTCTATAAGATTCTCAATCTCAATCTTTTTGAGCGTATCGTCATCTTTGAATACGTACAAATTAATCTCTCTGTAGTAGTCATACTTATAGGTCATCTTATACCATAAGTCGCCGTCATAATCGTCGCTGGGATCACCATATGCCGCGATGATATCGTCGGTATTGGAGACACCCCACTGTATGCCCCCCGGCATTAAGATTTCCCATCCGCTGTCTTTGACATAATTGTCCTCTAAGGTTATGCCCGCCACCATGCTTTCCGAAAAAGGAACTGTGTTCATGGACAAGTTGGCAAATCTTGTATATGCCCTGATTCCGTCCTTCTTCCAAACTTCGGTCAACGTCATTTGATTGGAAGACAGCGTCTGCGTGTTGTCTCCGTCATACTCCCAGCCGAGGGCCTCGAACTCAGAGTACCACATGGGGAACTGATATACCGTACCGTCAATGGATACCTGGAAATCGTACAAATCGTCCGACAGCTCGGAAGGTGCCCATGTAGGTTTCATAGGTTTCCTCGCACTTGCAGGTTCCTCCTCTTCCGCCTCTTCTTCCTCTTCCGCCTCGGGTTCTTCTTCTTCAATTTCCTCTTCCTTAAGCTCTTCCTCTTCCGGCTCCTCCTCGAGTTCCTCCTCAATCTCGTCTCGTGCCTCCTCTATGGATGCAGAGACCTCCTCGTCTGCGGCGCCGCACGCCGTCGCCGATAACGCACAGCTGATTGCCAGCAACAATGCCAGTGTTTTCTTCTTCATTTTCTCCTCCGTTCCAGGGCATTCATGCTCTGTCATTTTTTCGTTTTCAATAGTAATACCCCTGAGAGAAGGAGAAGGTTGCAAAAAAAATATAATTATTGATCTCTATTCTCGACCATCTTATCGTACTGCCAATACATCTTCTGTACCTCATTTTCCAATATGTAGTAATGCCGTACGTACGGAATGAGCAGAACCAACAATGCAATCGCAAGCAGTCCGACGCCCGGCGTAAACGATACGACACACAGACCGATCACAATCACCTCCAAAATTGCAAAAGTGATCGTCACGATCAAATGAATCAGCCTCTCATGCTGAAAAAAGGAAATCTGAATCAAGTGCTCTCTAATAACAGCTTCCCAATCCAAATCACTGCGCATCAGCAGCTCATCAATGTATTTTCTGTAATTTAAAATGCGTTTTTCCATACGATAATCTCCTTTATACTACAATCTCTAATCATCTAGAATGCTAGTTTATTTTAGCATATCGATAAAAGCGAGGAAAATATTTTTTTATAATTTCCACGCTTTTCCTGTCACTTTAACGGATATTTGCTCGTATATAGTGTGAGAGGCCTCTATAATAGAATACAAAGGAGGGAGTAAGTCGTGAAGAGAAAAAGTGAGCCTGAAGTCGGCCGCATCCTACAGACATACGGTGATGTGCTCTATCGGACTACATATCTGCTTCTGGGCAACCCACACGATGTTCAGGATGTATTGCAGGAAGTACTGCTGCGATATATGGAAAAGGCGCCTGCTTTTTTGTCTCAGGATCACGAGAAAGCGTGGCTTCTCCGTGTAGCCTCAAACTGCTGCAAGGACTGCCTGCGCTTTCGCAAAAGTCATTCATACATAGATTTGGAACAATTGCAGGAATGCCTTCCGGCACCGGAAAAACAGCATTTTATGCAGGAACTTTATGCACTGCCCGCCAAATGGAAAACCGTGCTGCTTTTATATTACTTTGAAGGATACACCGTCAAAGAAATTGCGAAAATCATCGGTTTGTCCGAAAACGCCGTGAAAAAGAGGTTACAACGCGCAAGAGAAGCATTGAAAAAGGAGGTTATACTATGAATGAAAGAGATATGTTACAATTGAAGGACTCTATTACCATGCCATCCGAAATGGCAGATGCGCTGCTACAGAACTGTTCCCAGCCAGCCCCCAAACATTACCGATACAGCCGCTACTCCAAAATCTGTGCGGCGCTGGCTGCCGCCTTCTGCCTGATCGCAGTCGGCTCAACTTCCTATGCAGCATATAACGTCTATCAGGAAAAACAGTTGGTAATCTTTATGGACTACGATCTGACGCAGGAGGAAAAAAAGGCTCTGGGAGACGAGCTGGCACAGATGCCCGAGATCACTTCTTGTCAATATGTCAGCGGCAGCAATGCTTGGGATGAGTTTCAGACCAATTACCTCACCGAAGAACTTGCTGCATCCTTTGAGGAAAATCCTCTTAAGGACAGCGATAATTATCAGGTAAGTGTACGACTGGGCACTGACACACAAGCTGTTCGTGATAAGATCAGTCGGCTTGACGGTGTCCGACAGATAACTACGGTTCGAGAGCTGGAAGCCATAAAGATAGAGACGGTATATATCACCAATGTCGAGACAGGCGAACCGATAGAAGCGACAATTGTCACGATTCCAGTGGATTGGAATACCGACGAGGAATGGACTGAATCAGTAGCAACAATGGTGTGGACTACGATTGAAACCGATTCCAATAAGGAATAATTTTTCCCTTTTGACTTGTAAGGAGTCCATAGTGCCATTATGGGCTCCTTATTCAGATATTCTGATATAAAACCGCTATCAAAATGCTAAGAAGAAGTCTTTTGGTGGAAGAAAATCAATTAATGTTTAAAAAGTATCGTTCTCAGGAAGCGCCTCTGGAGCTTATATATGGTGGAAATGAGTGAAGATATTTCACAAGCCCACAAAGCCCATTCTATCACCAATTTCTAAGTATATCATTATACGCATACGTCGGACCAAAATACGAAGCATTATTTAGGTAGTCCATTTTCGTCGTCAGTAAAGACAGTGCGTCAATCGGCATTGTCTCCACGTTAGCGCTGCGTCTTGCAGACGTGGTGGTGAATCGCCTTTGCGTTGCCTGCTGATTATTTCTGATTTTAGAGCTGTTGCTGCTCTGTGCCGTGCTTTTGCTCTGCGCATCAAGGATACCACCCGTTACTTGACAGCTCTTGACACTACCCGCATCATCCAGACTAAAGCAATATCTTTTCGACATCTGATGCAGCGTCTGATTATATCCATAGGCGGATGCCAGAGCATTGTCTTTTCTGTCGTAATCCGCCTTGTATTTTTGTACTTTCTCAACGACCTCCCAAGCATACTGCGGGTCGGCTTCCATCTTGTCACGCAGCTCATCAGGGATGTTTATCACCATCTGCCCATAGTTGAGTTTAGATGCCGATACATTGTCATTTCCCGCTTTCACGTCAACGTTATAGTCGGAAAACACCGCAGAAAACATGTCCCGTGCAGACACGGTCTCCTCATTTCTTACTGCCGCAAGAATATCGCCGAATGAAACGTTGTTAGTAATATTCCTGCTGATGCCTGTATTCGTATTTATCTGCCTGGTCGTTGCACCGATCAAAACATTATATAAACTTCCGATATCCATATTTTTATCTCCCTCCCAGCTGTTTGACAGCACTATGTGCTCTGATGCCTTGCGTAGCACCTGTTATTCCTGTTGTTATCATTTTTCCCTCCTTGAAATTCCCTCTTTGAAGGCGTTCTGCTATTTATCTTGCAAAAAAATTGTCGTAATTTTAGATATAACGTCCGCTTGCAAGATTTCCTGCAAAATACATTTTCCGATTTTTCACTCTAACAATATAATTTTGAAACCATGTATTCAAAGAATATCTGTTGATATTCGGCTTACCGAATATTTGACAAAATATATTACGCAAAATACATGTTATTTTTTATTTTCCAGAATTCCTTTTCCCCTGCCTTATCATCCTCAGCCTTATCAAATAACGCCTTCATCGTATCCCAATACTCCTGATCAAAGATAAGTACCCAATCATTTTGTCCGTCTGCGCTTTTAAAGGAGAGCGAGTTGGGACCAAGCATCATAATACCGCCTGAAACCCGTCTTGCCATACCTCGAACTTCAAAAGATGCATAAAACAATGCCTCGTTGTATGTCCTCATCAATCCGGGGTATTCTTTCATATACTCTTTTGCCAGAGAGTCAAGCTGTGTACGTGCATTCTTGTCCATGATAATCTGTCCGCCCTGACTCTCATACCCATTGGCGGTAATATATCGGATTCCTGTCTTTCGATCCTCATGAACCGTAAAGCCTGTCAGATTCTTTTCTTCCAGCACATCTACGCCTAACGCCTGCTTTAACCCGTCCTCTAATTCACTGTCAACCGCTGCCATGATAAAGAATCCGGAGCCCAAGTTATCGATCAGGAATTTACTTCCTGTCTTTGTATCTACTTGAACATTATTTTTACTTAAGTCCCATATAAAATTTTCATCGCGCATTTTGTCGTAAATGCACAGTTCGCCTCTGCTCCGTGACGTGATAGTATATCTTTCCGTCTCTACATCCCGGATTTCCCCGGAATACGGCTGTCCTTTCGTTTGAAAAAGAGCGTTCGCTATTTTGGTATCATACATAAAATAGCTTCTGTCCTGACCTGCTTGTATAAATGTATCCCGACCTGCACCGGTTTTCGACAAAAGCGCATCAATAAACTGATCCCCACTGCCGCTGCTTACCCTGGTTGCCGCATTTGGTGAGAAATTCCTTGCGCCGGTATTCAAATAATATAAAGATGCTCCGATATTCATCCCGCTTCCTCAATTCTATGTATTATCTCTGTGTCAGAAAATCCCAAAACTTCTTATAATCCAGATAACCGGCAAGATTTCCCGCATCATACTGCATCTGCATGGCACCTTTCACGACATCCAGCCAGTTATACTTATCTAAACAGTTATCCCGAAAACCGCCCGGATTGGATGGATTCTCCATTACCCGTTTGACATCATGTGCACACATAAACGTAAATTGCGCATCGGGGAACTCTCCACTGTCGGTCAGATGGCAGGCATATGCGTGCATATCAATAATATCGCAGTTTTTCGGATCGACTTTGGAAATATCTACCATACGCTCTGTCATATTGCCCTCTGCATCCCATATCCTCACTCTGTAGACAGGATTTGCCGGGTCAAAATCAACAGGCTTATACACGGTTGTAGAACCGCCATTCTCAAGCCCCCTTGCTCCAATGGGTTTTTCACCCAACTCGTTTTCAAACCAATGCAGTGTAAAAACCTGCTTGCTGTTCACATTTGCCGTTTTCCCCATAGTGTTTGCAAAACTCTGTTCAGGCACTGCTTTATGTGTTTTTCTCGTCTCATATCCGATCGGGTAATTTGATGTGATTCCGCCTACGTTCATTTCCATGCCTCCCTATTAATTCTTTTTCCGTTTTCAAGATTGTGCATTTCTATCTCTTTAGCAATGGCAGCCAATTCTTCATCTGACAAGGCTTTTTCAAACTCTATCTCCTGTTCTTCGAAAAATGCTTTCCATATCTCATAATCTTCCACATCGTTCCCGGCTATGAGCCCTTCCGTCATGGCCTGCATCACCTTATTATATATATCTGTATCATTGAACGACCACATGACACCCCAATTTTTTGATGGATCTGCGTTATCGTAATAGCTCATGCCGTTGCAGGCAACAATCATAATGCCGTTCGCAGTTCTCACAACATTGCCTGCAACCTCACCCATAGCATAAAATGTCAATGCAAGATTATCATCGGTCACTATGTTAGGATATTTCTCCTTATATAGATTTGCCAGATCCTGCAATTTATCAAGCATCTCCTGCTCACTTGTCAGGAACCATGTGCCGTATCCTTCCCGTCCTTTCACTTTCAGGAACTCTATCCCGGTAGATTCGTGAATTTCAACGGTGTATTTATCATTCAAATTTAACTTTGTAACATCATCCGTTTGAAGAAATGTCTTGATGCTTTCTACCAGCGCATGATCGGCCTCCATTACATTCATCAGTCCTCCCCAGGGATCACAGGATATGATATAATCTTTCCCCGTATTTTCATCCGTCTGGATGCTGGAACTCATGGGGTCAAATATAATTCTCTCATCACGTACCTTATCATATATATACCAGCAGCCTTCGATTGTATCCATAACATCAATAAGATATCTTTCGTTATCTACTTTTTGCAGCCCGCTTTTTGCCTGATATGCAAAATTAGCGTCTCTCCGCTCAATATTCTGTAAATAATACTCCCCGATCTCGCTCCGAAACCATACATTCGCCGTCGCACTTTGATACGCATCATATGCGGTAAACCTGCTGCTCTGTTCTGACACTTCATGCGCATTTGACGCGGTTGTAACTCCAAACCGGTCAAATCGGTCTGTTCCATTATTCCGGTTATTGCTTCTATTCACGTTATTATAAATATAAGAATTGGCACTTCCTATGCTACCGATACTCATTCTCAACCCTCCAGCAACTCCAAAAACTTCTTAAACTGCATATAACCTGCCAGATTTCCGACATCATATTGTAATTGCATGATCTGTTGAACTAATTCCACCCAGTTTACTTTTTCTGAGTAATCGCATTGTTTGGGAAGACCATCCGGACCTATATTTTTTATTGCCCAGACCAATGAGAATTCACTCGTAGTTTCCCTATAATCTCCTTTGCCACTGTCTTTCAGATAGGAAATATAGGTAAACATTTCATACGCATCACAATTCTTAGTGTCTATCTTAGACACATCTATCATGCGCTCTGTCACATTTCCATCTGTACCCCACGTCTTGACCTTATACACGGGGTTCTCCGGGTCAAAATCCGGGGTCTTATACACTGTAGTTAACAAACCATTGACATTATCGCAGCATTTCCACACAACGATCTCTCCCGATTCGTTAACCGAACCTACTGAACCCACTCCGCTTTCCTGAATTATCTCCTCCATACTTTTTGCAAAACTTTTATGAGTTCCTGTCTTTTGTGCTTTTTCAGCGTTATATGCCGCCGGATAATATGTTGTTAATCCGCCTACATTCATTTTCATATCCCCAATTCTATGTACTATTCTTTTGGGCGGTTCCTCTGTCGTTCGGAACCGCCTATGCGCTTTTCTCTAATTTACTCAATAAAGTTTGATAGAACACCTTCTCCTGCTGAAGAAATTCTCTTCTCTCGGCTTTTACTTCTCCCAAAGGATCGGCAATCCTATCCAAAATACGATTTACCGCATTGATACTGCTTTCCAGAGAGTCCCCGAAAATGTTATCGTTCCCTCCTGTCAGGAAATCCTGCTCCACGGAAAGCTGCTGCAGCGTACTGACATAGCCGCTTTGGAACGGGTTAATACCTGTTTCTTCCAAAGCATCATGCCATGCGGCTTTCACATCTTCCGGTACAGTGGATAAATAGTAATCGGTCAAATACGCAATCTTCTTTTTCGTCCGTTCATCCGCGAATTCATATGTCCTGTTGGCTGCTATCTGCCGTTTATAGGCTTCCTGTGCCGCCGTACTCGCCGCTGACTCAAAATATCCCTTACTGTTTGTAGTGTATCGCATTCCGTTTACGGTAAAGGGTTTTGACGTATCTATCCCAATATATCTCATTACTTTTGAGACATTTTCGGTCCATTTTTGGTACTCTGAACTGCTGGAGGCTACTGTATTTGCCGTTCCGCCGGCGTTCCTGAGAATCATTGTAAGGGCGCTTGCCATATCGAATGCATCTCTTTGGGCAGCCTGGTTATAAGGATCTCCACCGGATACCGCAACATAATAATCATTAACCGTCAGCACATAGCCGCCGGGCAGTGTTATGCTCGCACCTTCGGCAAAATTTACAGAGTTGCCGAATCTATTGACGCTTGTCGTACCGGCCAGTTTTAGGGGTTTGCCTATCCCACCCATCAGTTCCTCCGGACTGGTCGCTCTGAACATAGTCTCATCCCGCAGCAATTCGGCGATTTCTCTCCTGTTTTCTACCCCGGTAACCCTTTTAGATGTCGCTTGAAAGGTATAGGGGTTTATGTACATCGTATCATTTACATTCATTTCACATATCCTCTTATATTTCTACTCTAAGAAACTCAGGAAATTCTTCCACTCCATATATCCCTTTAAATCTCCGCGGTTATATGAAGACTGCATAATATCTTTAACGGCTTCCACCCAATTAATTTTTGCTGAATGGTCCCATGATGAACCGAAGCCATTTTGCTCGGCCGTTATGGCTTGCAATATGGTATCTTTAAAATCAGCCTTCCCGCTTTCCTTTAAATGAATAGCATATACTTCCCATTCAAACGTATCACAATTTCTAAGATTTATCTTTGACGCATCAATCAAGCGCTCTGTCATGTTTTCCTCCGAATCCCACATCTTAACCTTATAAATAGGATTCTCCGGACTAAAATCCTGGGTTTTATACACCGTATATTTTATTCCGCTGTTCGTATAAAGCATTTGCAATACCGCAACATCTCCCGATTCATCATCGAAACCGTGCGCGGCTGCGGTTGCTTCTGTTCCGCTCGCTTGTGCCGCTCCGGCTATCTTCTCGGCAAAATCACCGGTTGATCCTACTTTCTGCGCCTTTTCAGCGTCATATGCCGCCGAATAGTTTGTTGATATTCCGCCTACATTCATTTTCCTGCCCTCCACTATATATCATATTTCTTGCTCATAAAATCCCAACAAGCCTTCATACTGTACCTGTAATATGCCGCTGCTCTATGCTCATTCAGCTTTATAAAATCACTGATTGCTTTCTCGAACAGATCCATAAAGTCTGCCCTGTCATGTAGGCCCATCTCTCCGGTGCCGCCAATCGGAAGGGAAGAATAACCGAATCTCTTTTCAACATCCAGATGTGCTTCCAATGCATGCATCTCTACATATGTCGCACACTTTGGGTTTATCTTATTGATATGTATAGTCTGTTCAAATTCTTCCCCGTTTTCATCAATGCCTTTTGCAATAACAATAGGATCATCTTCTGTCGAACCTTCTGCATATTTAAGATAAAAGGACAGTCCCGTACCATTGCCGCCGGAGTAGAGCATATCGTCTGTTTTCATATAAACGATTTGTCCCTTACCTGCAATGTTGTTAAGCTGGTTAGAAAAACTTGTACCTGTTGCTTTAGCTGTTTGGTTATTTGTATATTCTGTTTGATAATAGCCTGCTGATATTCCGTTGATGTTCACTTTACTGTTCTCCCTGTATTCTCGCTTCTAATTTATCTACAGTATCATTCATGTCTGTATCCCCTGAGATGTCCCTACTCGGAATATCTTCTCCTGTCGGCTTGGCAAGTTCGACGCTGGTGACGGCATCCTGTCCGCCGACACTCACCGTAATCATCAGGACTTTCGAGCCGTCGGGTCTTACCACGATCTCCGTTCTGGTTCCTTCCTCTTCGGGCATGTCTTTCTTATCATCCGATTTCTCTTCCGAGCTTTCTTTAGTGGACATATCGGTAACATTACTTTTATCTTCATTTACCTTATCCAGAAAATCCGAAAAAGACTGTGCGTACTTACTGGATTGATATGTTTCATATGTTCTGTCATATAAATTTCCTAATCCGTTGATGTTCATTTGGCGTTCTCCTTCTTTTTTAGAACACTAACTTGCCTTAATCTATGCTGTCTATAAATCATTATTTCCTTTCCGACAACGGCGTATAGAGCCATTCCTCATATCTCTTGACCATCGCATTATAAACAGAGCTAGGCGCGAAATGGCTATTCTCGACTTCCCGTATTCTTCCGTCACGCACTTCACATTTCGTTCCGTTGATGATAAACTCTCTGTCCGTATCCACTCCCAACTCCTTAAGCAAATCAAGCAGCATCGGTGTGCTCTCCTTGTCGATCCAGCTGGCGACCATTTGCTGGTCTGCAAAGTGAATCAGGTTATTCAGCGCCCACATCAGTCGATTTGCCGCATCGTTTTCCTCCCCTTCAACATATACGCGGTTATCTCCTACAACCAGACAACTGCCGTTTCCTAAATCAAACCTATCCCCAACTGCCAGATTAATACTGTTGTCCGCAGGATCATAACCTTTTGATGTACGCGTTTTAAACGGCGGTGAATTTGTCAAAAATTGTTTGATTTCATCGGGACTATAAGCCTCCCCAACATAGCGCGTCATAATTTTTTTCCCATCCACCGAATACTCCGCGGTCATAGCATCGACCTGCTCTGTAGTAATCTCGTATTCGCCTGTCTCTGACCCAGTGAAAAGGTTATAATGGACACCAAAGATATTGATTAGCCTATCAAAATCTGCTTTTCTCGCTCTATCGATGCCGTTCAACGTATCGGAATCCTCGCCTTTCAAATCCCCGTTAAAATAATCGACGAAGTCATCCTGTTCTCCGTCTTTTGTCCTCAATTTACCAGTCTGAGCATTGTAGATGTACGTGTAACCCTCTCCTATTTTGCTGATGCTCATGTCTTAGTCTCCTTTCAAATATCAATAATTTCACCGGCAAGTTGCGCAAAATATCATATCGCTGTTATTGCGTAGTCGCATGAGATTTTCTTAATGTTCCTCTCTATGTCAGCGATTTCGGGGCACGGATGTTCCGAAAAGCCCGAAACGAGCATGGAAGCTCGTAGAGGGCGGTCGCGTCAATATGAGATATACTAATCGGAACATTTAGAAAATCCACTCGACGGAGCTAACAACGAATGATATTTTGTGCAACTTGCCATAATATGATATATGGAATCTATAAATCCCCTTTTACATTTTCTTCCCAAGCCCATGCATCGGAAGCTTGAAGAAGACGTAATTCTGCGCGTATTCCGTCGCCGCCTTGGATAATACACACGGATTGATGCCCAGTTCCTGCTCTTCGCCGGTTGCGCGCTCTATCGCATAGCACTGCAGCATGCGGCTCTGGATCTCCCGTCTGCAATCGGCAATCTCATCCAGATAATCCTGTTCCATCTCCCGCTTGAGCCAAAGCTTCTC
>JAFLTD010000209.1 GCA_022510625.1 Lachnospiraceae bacterium | reverse complement strand
GATTAACCGCCTTACCCACATAGATAATGGTATCGGCGGCATCATGCATAAGATAGACTCCCGGTGCATTGGGAAGTTTCTTGAGTTCTTCATTAAAATCAAACATAGTGATTTCCTAATTGGTGTGATTGTCGTCCTGCGTTTCCGGCTGCGACTGTTGCGGTGTCGCCTGTTGTCCCGGCTGCTGTACCGGTTGCTGCTGGGGTTGTACCGATTGTTGCGGCTGTCCCGGTTGCTGATACGGCGGCATCCACGACTGTCCCGGCATGGGCTGTTGACCCCACTGCTGGTTCGGCGCAGGCTGTTGCTGATTCCACTGCTGGTTCGGCACTGACTGTTGCTGACCCCCTTGCTGATTCGCAGCAGGCTGTTGCTGATTCCAATGCTGGTTCGGCATGGTCGGCTGCTGCTGTGGCATCTGTGGCTGCCCCCAAGGCTGAACTCCCGGCTGTTGCTGAGGCTGCTGTACCGGAGACTGTTGTGGCTGTACAGGTTGCTGAGTCACCGGTGATTCTGTACTCGGCACTTCCGCAGTCTGGGATTCCACACTCTTTTCACTCTTTTCGCCTTCCGCTTCATTTTCCTCCGGCTCCGGAATACCTTTTTCCTTACGGAAAATCTTCATGAACTCTTTGCCGGTGATCGTCTCTTTCTCTATCAGATAGGCTGCCAGCTTGTCCATGATCTCACGATTTTCTTTCAAAAGCTTCTTAGCCTGCTTATAGCTGTCGCGAAGCATTTTCATGACTTCCGTATCAATATCCGCTGCCGTCACGTCGGAACATGTCAGGGAAGCTCTTCCCTCCAAATACTGACTCTCCACCGTGGCAAGCCCCATAAGACCGAACTTCTTACTCATACCGAAGCGGGTGATCATGTTGCGGGCGATGCTTGTCGCCTGCTCGATATCGTTCGCCGCACCCGTAGTGACTGTGTCAAATACTATCTCCTCCGCCGCGCGTCCGCCCAGCAGACCTACCAATCTGTCACGCAGCTCCGCCTCTGTATCCAGATATTTCTCCTCCTCCGGCACATGCATGACATATCCCAGCGCGCCCATAGTTCTGGGTACAATGGTAATCTTCTGCACAGGCTCGGAATTCTTCTGCAAAGCACTGATCAAAGCATGACCTACTTCATGATAGGAAACAATCTTACGTTCCTCCTTACTCATGATGCGGTCTTTCTTTTCCTTACCCACAAGCACCTGCTCAACAGCGTCAAACAGGTCTTTCTGACTCACATATTCTCTTCCCGACTTGACGGCGTTGATCGCCGCCTCATTAATCATATTGGCAAGATCGGAACCTACCGCGCCGGAAGTTGCCAGAGCAATCTCATTTAAGTCCACCGTCTCATCCATCCGCACATCTTTGGAATGTACTTTCAAGATTTCCACACGACCCTTTAAATCCGGCTTGTCTACGATAATTCTTCTGTCAAAACGTCCGGGGCGCAGCAGAGCCTTGTCAAGAATCTCAGGTCTGTTGGTCGCCGCCAGGATAATGATGCCCTTCTTGCCGTCAAAACCGTCCATCTCGGACAGAAGCTGATTCAGTGTCTGCTCTCTCTCCTCGTTGCCACCGCCGTACTTAGAGTCCCTACTTCTTCCGATAGCGTCAATCTCATCGATGAATACGATACACGGTGCATTCTTCTCTGCCTCTTTGAACAAGTCACGCACACGGGAGGCACCCACACCTACATAAAGCTCGATAAAATCCGAACCGGACAGAGAGAAGAACGGTACATGAGCTTCACCCGCAACCGCTTTGGCAAGCAGTGTTTTACCGGTACCGGGCGGTCCCACAAGAAGCGCACCCTTAGGCAGTCTCGCACCGATCTTAGCATATCTTCCCGGATTATGAAGAAAGTCCACGACTTCCACCAGCGATTCTTTGGCCTCATCCTCGCCGGCTACATCTTGGAAAGTGATACCCGTCTCCTTCTGGACATAGGCCTTGGCGGTACTTTTACCAACACCCATAGGACCGCCTTTGCCGCCCATCCGTCTGAACAGCAGACTTAAGAGTCCCCACATCAGAAGAATCGGCAGGACATAGTAGAGAAGAACCGTCATGATTACGCTGGAGCTGTCGGACGTCTGCTTGTTGAGATCAATATCATGTGCAAGCAGACGCTGTGTCAGCGTATCGTCATCTTCCATTTTACCCGTATAGTAAGTCAGTGTACCAAAACTATAGCCGTACGCAAAAGGAGAAGTGACACGCTGGTCTTTCGGATAAATAATGATTCTGTCCGACTCTACCGTAACACTTGCAACTTCATCGTTCTCTATCATTTTGACAAAAGCGTTGTAAGTGATCTCCTGATTACTTGCACCGGCAAACATTCTCATAAACGCACTAATGCACAGCAGTGTGACCAATGCCGCCACGACGAGCATGATCAGACTCTGTCTTCGCGGATCGCGTCCATTGCCCCCGGAGCCTCCCGGTCCGCCATTCTTGTTATTATTCGGTCCGCCCGAACCTCCCGGACCACCCGGTCCGTGATTCGGTCCGTTATCATATGGATTATAATTGTCAGCCATGAGGCATCCTCACTTTCATTCATTCAACTATGTCTAGTATATATAAGGAAAAATCATAAATCAATATGCGAATTATGAATT
>JAFLTD010000208.1 GCA_022510625.1 Lachnospiraceae bacterium | reverse complement strand
TATAGAAGCCTTCACATCCCATATAGGCATCCATGAGGCGAACCAAATCATCTTCTTTCATTTCTTGTCATCTCCCAAATTCCTGCTTATCACTCCAGCAGACCATATTCCTCATACCTTTCATCATGTTCTCAAATCATTCCAGCACAAACAATCTCGCCATCACAGGCTTCTTAAGCCAAACACTAAGTACATTGTCCTGCACCTTGAAGGGTACCGCTTCCTTTTCCGGGTAGAGAATACTTGCCCGCATAGCGTGTACATCCATCGACAGTTTATCCAGCGGGATCTCCAGACAATCCTCTTCCAAAACACGGTCCGCACTTCTTCTTCGGTTATCCTGCTTTCCTTCCATCTCCCTTTTCCAAACTGCCAGATAAACTTTATTCTCCGTGCGCAGACCTGCGCATACCCATTTATCGGTATTCTCCGCCAGATCCAAGGGCCAGAAAGGCAGTGCACCTTTAATATCCTGACGAATGCTTTTATAAATGCGGATACCCTCTTTTACCAGTTCCCTGCGCTCCGGTAAAAGCTCCGCCAAATGTCCGCTCTGATGGATACGCAGTAACATGGCGTTAATCATATTGTAGATAACTTCTTCTTTTCCCTGATCCGCCAGAATCCTCTGTTCTTCCTCACTTCCGGCAGGGCTTAGCCGCATGGGATAGGACCAGACTGCCGCCTGCTCCGGTGTTACGCCTGCCACCGCATTGGCCGCAATCGTTGCATAGTTGCGGTAGTCCTCCTGATCGGAGGTGGACTGGATACTGTACCGGGAAAGCAGCGCATAATCTATACGCAGTCCGCCGCTGGAGCAATTCTCAATTACCAGATCCGGATAGCGCGCAAAAATCTCATCCAGCCAGTTAAGATATGCCCTTTCATGTTCCAGCATACCCTGCCCGACGCTTTCCGCATAAAGTTCCGTACCGATACCCGGCTCTATATTGTAATCCATTTTGATATAGCCTACACCGTATTCCCGCACCACTCTGTCGATAACCTCATTCACATGATCGATCACCGCAGGATTACGGAAATCCAACTGATAACGGCTTCTGTCATAGACCCGCTTGCCGTGTCGCACGAAGAACCAGTCGTCCGGCACGCTCTTTGCCTTCTCACAATGAATGCCCATAACCTCCAGTTCCAGCCAGACACCGGGTATCATGCCCTTGCTGCGGATATAGTCCGTAACTTCTTTGATGCCTCCGGGAAATCGCTCTCTGCTCTCCTGCCACTCCCCTACGCTGTCCCACCATTCTCCGGATGCATACCATCCCGCGTCAATCACATAGTATTCGCAGCCGCATTCCGCCGCCGCGTCTATCAGGGGCAGCTCCTTCTCCGTGGTCGGGTCTCCGAACAGACAGTTCATATAGTCATTAAAAATAACGGGCAGATTCTCATTGTCCTTGTTCACTCTGCGTATTTTACGACGATACTTCGTCAGTTCACAGACAGCCTCTTCAAAGCTGTCCGTACACACGCCCACAGCCACCGGTACGGAGGTAAAAGATTCTCCCGGCGCAAGCTCTTTAAACCAGTGGGACTGCACTTCCGTGGGCCCGCTGACACAGACATAGAAATGAGTATTCTGGTCACTGATCTCATAGTGCCAGGAACCGTTATGTTCAATCTGCCAGAACAATCCCGTATGTACCTCTTTATTTTCCACATAACCCAAAGGCAGATATTCTTTGGTGGACCAGTTGCCCGTATTGGTAATCTCCAAAACCTGAGAAGTCCGCTGGTACACGCCGGGCTGGGTTTGAGCCAATCCAACCTCTGCAAAGCTAAACTCCCGGATACTCATTTCCTTCTGCCAGCCGTTAAAGGGAATCCTCACCCTCATTTTTTCATCGGAAGAAGATGCACCCTCCTTCTCCAGTCCCGTATAGCAGAAGGAGGAGAGATATTCCAAAGTCTGCTTTTCTGTTCCCTCATTATAGAGCGTGTTGTGCATGCGCACAATGGAAGTTCCGTCATAGAACTGCATCACTGTCTCCACGCGGGTATGGGTCACTTCCCGATCCTCCTGCGTAATGACCAGCTTACGCCCGATTTCATTCCTAGTGTCTTCCATCCCCGCATAGGTAAACAGATAACCCGGTGCCGTTACAATATGTTTATTACCATGCTTTTCGTAAGGGCGGTTATAGCCGGATAAGTTAGCCTGTACTAATTGAAAGGCCTCTTCAATGTAGCGCTCCGTTGCCTCCCTGTCACTCTGCTTGCATTCCGGTCCTGTTTTGGCAATGTCGCTCTCCGTAAACGGTACATGGGAAAAATGCAGGAGTTTTAACTGATCCTTAATCGTAATGCCAAATACAATATAGACACCGTTTTCCTGTATTTTGATGTATTCTTTTATGTAACCGTCAGAAAATCCACTCATAATTCAAGATCCTGTTTCTTTGTGATGACAGCAATTGCACACGGCATCTGACCGTCCACAATATCAATCTCAGCATCGTATCCGCCTTTTACAAAAAAGTCCTTGTAGCTCTCCAGATCAAACTGGTTTGTAAAATGCGCCCCGCAAAAATCGAAAAATTTTACTAACAATTCGCTGCTTGTTTTTCCTGCATTGATATATGTCGGTATGATGACCTTTCCGCCCGGCTTGCAGACCCGCAGCAATTCGTCGACAGCCTTATACGGCTCATCCAGCACATGTATCACATTGCCTGCTATGACCTTATCAAAGCGGCTGTCCTTACTTCTGATC
>JAFLTD010000207.1 GCA_022510625.1 Lachnospiraceae bacterium | reverse complement strand
GGGACAGGGATTTTTCCTTCTATAGAAATCCCGGTGCGGATATGATGCTGAGAGCAGACGAGGTGGACACGGAACTGTTAAGAGACACGAGACTCTTTCATTTCGGTACCCTGTCCATGACCCATGATGAGGTGAGAAGCGCTACGAAGAAGGCGATCGACGTGGCAAAAGAGGCGGGAGCGGTCATCTCATTTGACCCGAACTTAAGAGAGCCGCTGTGGAGATCGCTGGACGATGCCAGAGAGCAGGTCGCTTACGGACTGTCCCGGTGCAATGTACTGAAGATCTCCGACAATGAGATTCAGTGGTTTACCGGCGAGGAGGATTTCGATGCCGGTATACGCAAGCTGAGAGAGCGGTATGATATTCCGCTGATCATGCTTTCCATGGGAAAGGACGGAAGCCGCGCTTACTATAAGGACCTGCGGGTGGAGGTGGCACCCTTTTTGCAGGAGAAGACAATCGAGACGACGGGAGCGGGAGATACCTTCGGCGCCTGTTGCCTGTATCATGTCCTGAAATACGGCTTGGACAGTCTGGATGAAGAGAAATTGACGGAAATGTTGACTTTTGCCAATGCGGCGGCCTCTATCATCACGACCCGCAAAGGTGCGCTGCGCGTGATGCCGGAGGAGGATGAAGTGCGGGGATTGATGGGAAATTGACAAATCAGTGTAGTTGTGATACATTTACAACAATATAATTATATATGAATCTATAATGAAAGGTGGCTTACGTGTGTTAATTTGTATTCGCATTCGTATACAGGGGCAATAAGAAAGCAGATATAGTGCTCATGTAAATGGGATTTTTTTGCGTGCGAATACAAATAACTATGTATCAGCGGTTGAAATATAGGGTGCTCACTGAGAGTGCCGATGTTTCGGCGGGTCTGCCTTGTCGTATAATCTGAGCAGGAAATTCTCATTTTGAGAGTATATCCTGCTTTTTTATTGCCTTTTCTTCGGGAGCAAGCAGCGGTCTGACAGACCACAAGCTGCGGAACATGAAGGAGGCACACGATGAGTAAAAATACAAAGCATGATTATGTGACAAAAGTGTCATATTCGCAAAATTTTATAACAGACAGAAAGCTGATCAACAGAATCGTACATCTCAGCAATATTGATAAAAATGATACCGTTTTAGAAATCGGGACGGGAAAGGGGCATTTGACGGAAGCGTTGTGCCGGGAGGGAAGATTCGTCTATTCCGTTGAAATCGACAGAAGACTATATGAAAGCACAAGAGAAAAGTTGTCGCGGTATTCCAATTTGAATCTGATTCATGGGGATTTTCTCAACTATTCACTTCCCAAGAAGGGGGATTACAAGGTTTATGCGAATATTCCTTACTTTATCACCACACAGATTGTGGAGAAACTGACACAAGTGTCAAATCTCCCTGCGGACATATGGCTGGTCATGGAAAAAGGAGCGGCCAAAAGATTTATGGGCCTTCCGAGGGAAACGGAGAAATCTTTGATGCTTAAGGTGTGTTGGGATATGGAGATCTTGTACCGCTTTCGGAGAGAAGATTTTCACCCTATGCCGTCGGTGGATTCCGTTCTGATTCATTTTTCGAGAAAAGCAGTGCCGGATTTAAATAAAAAGGAGCGTTACGCTTTCAAAAGATTTGTCGAGCACTGTATGAAATACGGTATTTGCGGGAAATGTGGGCTGCTCACAAAAAGGCAGGTGTCGGCGGCATTAAAACGGGCGGGACTGCCCGACTTGCCGGAAAACGGTGCCACGCTGTATATTCAGTGGCTCTGCTTGTTTCGATGGTATCAAGGTTATAATATACGATAAAACGTATATAACGGCGCATAAAAACAGTTGACATGCAACAAGATTAAGGATATAATGACTATAATAAAAATGTGGAAATCTACTATCTTAGTCTGGGAAGTATGTCAGACGGGAATCTATGGCAAATCGCCAACATTTTCACACACAATCAATGTTGGCAGAGCCGGAGGACGTAAGATGTAATGAGCGAGTAATCTTGTATATTCTGGTTCTGCCGGAATGGAGGAACTATGGGATATACAATGAAGAAACTCGAAGACATGGATGTCATGGATGACTTCCTTATGGGGCGGTTGGCATCAGATGAAGTTTATGGAACAGATTTCTGCCGTATCATCATATCTACACTGTTGCAGAAAAAGATTGGAAAGCTGCGTGTCAGCACGCAGAAGGTGATTCACTCTTTAGCACCGCATCTGCGTGGAATACGGATGGATGTAGAGGTGGAAGAATTGGGAGAGATAGAAGGCAGCGAGGAACCGGTTATCATGAATATCTATGATATGGAGCCGCATTTACAAAAAAATATGGACTTACCCAGACATAATCGTTTCTATCAAGCGAAAATAGACAGCAAGGAATTAAAGAGCGGAGAGAAGAATTTCACAAAACTTCCTAATCTGTATATTATAACAATCTTGAATTTTGATCCGTTCGGAAGGGACAGGATGGTATATACAGTTCGGAATAAATGCGAGGAAGATCCTGATTTAGAGTATGAAGATGGCCTTAAATTCTGCTATTTCTATACGGGAGGTACGCGGGGTGGCAATGCTGCACTCAAAGCGATGCTTACATATATGCAGGACAGCAGAGAAGAAAATGTGACGGACGAGGCGACTGCAGAACTTCATGGCTATGTAAGCAGGATGAAAATTTTGCCGGAGGTGAAAAACGCGTATATGACATTAGGTGAACTTCTTTATTATGCAAATATGGAAGAGAGAGAAGAAACCGCAATTGACACTATGGTTCAGGCTATT
>JAFLTD010000206.1 GCA_022510625.1 Lachnospiraceae bacterium | reverse complement strand
TGCCGTCCAACAGGGATAAGTTACAATCTTCCTGATAAAAAATCTTTGCCATTTTTCTTTTCCTCCACTTTTAAGTTATATTTTTGCAATTACTTCATAGCTCTATCTATATTCTCGAGAGCAATGCTCTCCAAAATTAACACAAACCTACACACTACAGGTAAGTCACATTCTCGATTCCGCGTCCAAGTCCTGCGATGCCTGTTCTCGCCAGCTCCAGAATCTCATAGCCGTCCAGCAAATTGATAAATGCTTCAATCTTATTCTGGTTACCGGTCAGCTCAATAATAAGGCTCTCGGGCGATACGTCAACAATATTTGCACGAAATATATCTGCCACTGCAATGACGCCCTGTCTGTCACTGGCCGATGCTTTAACCTTGATCATGGCAAGTTCTCTGTATACGCTCTCCTCCGGTTTAAGCTCCTTAATATCTCTTACATCGATCAGTTTTGCCACCTGTTTTTCAATCTGGTCCAAAATCTCATCGTCGCCGGAAGTCACAATAGTAATGCGCGTAAACCGAGGATCGGCTGTCACACCCGCCGTAATGCTGTCGATGTTATAGCCGCGCCTTGAAAAAAGTCCGGCAATCCGGCTCAGCACACCCGATGTATTATCTACCAACAACTGAAATACTTTCTTCTGCATAATGTAGACCTTTCTGTGCATAACATTGCTCTTCTTACGCACTGTCAATTATTGTATCAATTCAAATACAAAAAGTCAACCTGTCTAAATGTCCGTATCCAAGCACTTCTGCAGGGCAAGCGTTCCTGTCCTTGCGACTTCCACAATACTGATAGACTGCATCATACCGATTAAGAGCTGTATCTTCTCAGGCACATCACAAATCTGTATGATCATTGTCTTCTTGGACATGTCAACAATCTGTGCCTTCATAATTTCACAGATTTCCATGATATCACGTCTGTTACCCTTGTTGTATTTGACCTTCATCAACATGAGTTCTCTGCTGATACTCGCCGTCTCGTCGAAAGTCTTGACCTTGATAACATCCAGCTTCTTGTTGAGCTGCTTCTCGATCTGCTCAATCGTGCGCTGATCTCCGCTGCTGACAATCGTCATGCAAGAAGTTGTCGGATCATCCGTTTCGCCCACCGCCAGACTGTCAATATTAAAGCATCTTCTGGAAAAGAGGCCTGCCACCTTGCACAGTACACCGGATCTGTTTTCCACTAAAACCGAATATATCTTCTTCATTTTCACGATTCCTTTCACACTACTTGACCAAATCCATCGGATCGATAATACATTCCAAAAGCACAGATTCATCTTTGTCCAAAAACTCGTTGATCGTCTCCTGCGCCTTATCCATTGTGTATAAACGCATAAACTTCATATCATATGCCGCAGCCAGTTTCTCTAAGTCAGGACTGCCGGAAAGATCCACCACCGAATAATTGTCTTTATAGGTATAGTGCTGATACTCTCTCACCATACCCAGATAGTTATTCTTGAGTACAATGATTTTCACGGGTACATCAAACTGCCTCATCGTGGCAAGCTCCATCATTGACATCTGGAAAGAACCGTCACCGCAAACGGCAACTACCTGCCTGTCTGGATTCGCCAGTTTCACGCCCATCGCCGCCGGAATGGAATATCCCATAGTACCCATACCGCCTGTAGTCAGAAATCTGCCGTTCTTTACGATATGATAATTGCAGGACCATATCTGATTCTGTCCCACATCAGCCACGTAGACGGCATCATCTTCCATTGCTTCCGAAAGCATACGGATAAACTCCGCCGGATCAACATAGTCCGGATTCGGCCTTCTGATGCGTCCCAACGTATCACGGTACTCGTTTAATGTGCCAATCCATGCCTCATGCTCGCAATTAAATTCCTCCTCCATAAAGTCAGAGATGATATGCTTTGCATCCCCCACAAGCGGAATCGTCGGTCCAACATTCTTACCGATCTCTGCCGGATCCACATCGATATGAACAAGTACTTTATTTTCCGTAATCAAGTCAGGCTGGTTTACCGCACGGTCAGCCACTCTTGCTCCTACCATGATAAGCAGGTCTGATTCGTTCATGGCGCGGTTGGCATAAGGATTTCCGTTGTTTCCAACCATACCGTAATACATCGGATGCTTGGTGGGCATAACACCGATGCCCATCATGGTGGAGACTACCGGCACACGATGCTTTTCCGCAAAAGCACGAAGTTCCTTCTCCGCATCACTCAACAGCACACCGCCTCCTGCACAGATAATGGGACGCTTCGCTTTGGATAATTCTTTGACGACCTTTTTGATCTGCACCGCATGCCCTTTGACGGTAGGCTTGTAAGTACGCATGTTGACCTCGTTCGGGTACTTGAACTTGGCAATCACGGCATTCTGAATATCAATAGGTACATCGATCAAAACAGGGCCTTTCCTGCCGGAATTGGCAATATAAAACGCCTCTTTGAATATGCGGGGAATCTCCTCGGCATCTTTGACGAGATAACTGTATTTCACAAACGATTCCACCGCACCGGTAATATCAGCCTCCTGAAACACATCGGAGCCCAGTAGTGCACTGTTCACCTGACCGGTGATACACACAAGCGGTATACTGTCGGCAAAAGCCGTTGCAATACCAGTGATAACATTAGTAGCACCGGGTCCGGAAGTAACCGCGCACACGCCGACTTGTCCTGTTACTCGTGCCAGTCCGCTTGCGGCATGCGCCGCATTCTGTTCCGTACGAATCAGGATTGTATTAATATCCGAGTCCAATATGCTGTTATAAAAAGGACATATTGCCACTCCCGGATAGCCGAATACATATTTTACGCCTTCTTCCTCAAGGC
>JAFLTD010000205.1 GCA_022510625.1 Lachnospiraceae bacterium | reverse complement strand
GCTAAAAGTCTGCAAGAGTTGTATGCGGAATATAACAGATTAGCATCTATCCAAGGCAGGACAACATCTGAGGAGGAAGAGTTTAAAACCGCAGTTGAGGATATTACAAAGGCATTAGGTAATAAAGCGGCTGCCTTAGAAGGTCTTACAGCCGGAACAAACGAATATGCAGATGCACTTGCAAAAGCCACTAAGGAAGAACTATTGTCAGCATCGGTTGACGCTACGGTTGGTCGGAAAAGTGCTGAAGAGGAATTACAAAACGCTATATGGGATCAGTGGAAGGGTTCACTTATATCTGTTGACGCAAATAGTAAAGGAAATGCATTATCCGAAGAAGCACAGAAGGCAGTAGATATTGTTTCGGACGCACTAAAAGACTTTGAAACAATAAACAGAACGTGGAATAACCTTTCATGGGACGGTGCTACACATGATGATCCTGTAGCAATCTTTGAATATTATAATGCTTTGATAAAAGCAAGGGAGCAATTAGTCTTAGCATCCCAAGATGATGAGGAATTGCTCAATACAGAAATCTATAAGGACATGAATTCTGCAATTAATACCATGTCAGAAAGCCTTGACTCATACATTGAAAAGCTGTATGAAGAAGAGAAAATGCTTTACATGGCACAGAATAGCATCCCTAGCACTACTGAAGAGTATAAAGCTATGGAAGCGGCTATGGTCAATGTTGCAGGAGAGAGTGTTGATTTACAGAACAAGTTTAAAGAGTTGTTATCAGCAGATTTTTCAAGCCTAGCTGTAGATATAGAGAGTGTTTACGATGCAATAAGCGATACGGCAACACAAGTACAAGCGGCATTTCCACTTTTTAATCAGCTTACTACATCTCAGGAAGAATTAGACAGATTTCAGTCATCCGTAAAATCAGCATCAGACGCATATGCTAATCTTCTATCTGGTAACTACTCTTCTTCTGAATTATTTGATTCTATACAGACAATCAACAAAGCAGTATCAGACATGAAAGGTTCACTTAATTGGGAAGAAATAGATTCGCTAGATGAATTGCAAAACAAACTTGAAGATATTTCAAGCGCATATGCGGAAAGTATACTCTCAGGTGTAGGTGTTGATATAAATAGCGAATTTGGTCAGATGCTCACAAATATCATACAGCAAATGTATGAGGCAGAAGCCGAGTTTGAAGCTATGAATAGCCAGCTCGATAACTTGCAGTCTTCCTATCAAACTCTAACAGGCATATTAGAATCATACAATAAAACAGGATATCTTACGTTAGATAATATTCAGTCGCTTGTTTCTGCTGATGCAAACCTTATTCAAATGCTTGAAGTAGAAAATGGTAAGTTAGCACTTAATCAAGAGGCTTATGAAAACCTTGTAGCAGTTCAGTTATTAGAATTTAAGACTAAATTGAATGATGCAGCGGCAGCAGAGATTGAGATACTTGCTAAGAATAAAGCGGAAGAGGCAACCAATAATAACGCACAAGCGTCTGAAAATGCAGTAGCAAAACTTGATGCGGAAACAGCGGCGTTTGGAAGAAACACGTCTGCTGCTATTGCGAATGCTGTAGCAAAAGCGGAGGAAGCAGGTGTATCAGAATCCGAGATACAAGGTGTATTTGATAAATATACAGCAGTATGGGAATCTGCATTAAAAAACTATAATGGAAATTTTGATTCTTTTATGGGTGGTGCTAAATCTGCTGGTAAGAAATCAGGCGATGCTTATGTCGAAGCATTTGAGAAAGAATTAAGCAAACTTAAGGACTTACGTGATCGCGGTGTTATTGACGAAGCGGAATATTTGCGACGACTAAGAGAATTATATACCAGATATTTCAAAGACCGAAAGAAATATTTAGATGAGTTTAATAAATACGAAAGACAATACCTTGAAGGTATGAAATCTCTCTATGATTCTGCATTAAGTGGAATCAGCACTCTCATGGATCGTAAAATAAGTGCAGCTTCAGATGCCAAAAATGCTGCAATTGATGCTTTAAATGAAGAGAAAGAAGCTGCACAAGAGGCATATCAAAAACAGATTGATGCTATTGACGAGTTAATCTCTAAGAAACAAAAGCAGATAGACTCGATAAACGAAGAAATCAAGAAAATCCAAGATGCTGCAAAAGCCAGAAAACTAAATCTTGATATTCAGCAACAGGAATATAACCTTGCTAGGATGCAGAATCAAAAAACACAACTGCTATATAAAGATGGACAGTTTGTTTATGATGTTGACACATCCGGAATTAGAGAAGCAAACGAAAAACTTACAGAACTTAAAGAAGAGAAGCAGATTTCAGAACTTGAGAAGCAGATAGACCTTATCGAGAAGGAAATAGATCTTCTTGAGGAGCAAAAAAGTTCTATCCAGAAAATGATGGATGAGACCAATAAGTATTATGAAAACCTGATTAAAGAGCAGGAAAAATATTGGGACTCCATGATAGAAAATCTGGAAAATCAGAAGTCAAAGTGGGAAGAACTTGCCGATATACAAAAGATAGCAGAGGCATGGTCGGCAGTTGAGCAAGTATTTGGCGATTTAGGCTATACTGTTGAAGATGTTCTAAACGGTAATGAACAAGCATTTGAAGACTTTAAATCAAAATACATCTCACTAATGAATGATATGAATTCCAATGCGTCTTTTGCGGAAGGATTATCATATGCGTCAGGTGTTGCAAAGGAAGAATTAGGTTCATTCCTTGATAAAACAAAAGAAACCGCTGATGGACTTGATGAGTTAGGTGCTAAAGGTAATGAATTAGATTCTGTTGCATCCAGTATGGATAGTTTATCCGGATCAGCATCAACAGCAGGTAAATCCGTATCAGA
>JAFLTD010000204.1 GCA_022510625.1 Lachnospiraceae bacterium | reverse complement strand
GTTTTTAAGTCAAGCAGATACTGCCGCATATCCTTTACGCCGTCCTTATCAAGCCCGTTCATCGGCTCGTCGAGGATAAGCAGTTCGGGGTCTTCCATGATCGCCTGTGCCAGGCCCAGCCGCTGCCGCATACCGAGAGAATACTTACCGACGTGCTTTTTATCGTCCGGATCCAGGCCCACGCTTGAAATTGCCTCACGGATCTCATTTGGGCCAATTCTGTTATTGATTTTTGCGAGAAATTTCAGATTGTTAAACCCCGAATAATTGGGAATAAAGCCCGGCGTTTCAATGATAACGCCGACATTTTGGGGTATGTCAACGTCCTTGCCGATCTGTTTTCCGTTTACAAGAACAGTTCCGGTTTTATAAGGCACGATACCGCAGATGCACTTCATCAGCATGGTTTTTCCCGAGCCGTTGCGGCCTATCAGGCCGTGGACTTTTCCCTGCTCAAAGTTTACGGATATATTGTCCAAAACAACAGCTTCCTTAAACCGCTTCGTAAGGTTTATTATTTCAATTGCGTTCATGGTCAATCCCCTTTTATGTCAAGACTTTTCTTCCTGCCAAAAAGCAAAATTGCCGCAATCAGCGTCAAAATAATTCCCATATAAACGCACATACAATATGTAAATGATGGGTTCGCGGTCATTCCTCCAACATCTATGTTGTTAAGAGTGTTCCACGAGATCGGGGAAAATCTAAATATGTCAAGCCAGCCGCCTATTTCCACAAGAACGGTCATGACAACAAGAAATGACGATATCGTTATTCCCGCCAGCCGTGTGCCGGTAAATAAATTAAAAAAGAACAAAACAGCTCCGAGAAGCACGGCGGAAAGCCACGACGTTAAAAAGGTGAAAAAGCAGGCTTGCAGCGGAGAAAAATATTCGATCACAAATCCGGATACATCAAACGTGTGCACACCAGCTTGAACAGCCGCGCCCGAATATGCGATCGTATTCAGCGTTGTACCCCATTCCCGCGACGTCTCACAGTAGGGGCAGGTAAAAACGACCGTTAAGAGGAAAATAAAAAGATAGTAAACCGCACTTGCCAAAATTACATATAAAAGCTGCCCGCACAGCCATTTCACGCGGCTCGTCCTCATATAAACAAATACCTGGTTTTTATCCGTAAACGGCGCGTCACAAAATATCATAACGATTGGCAGCGTGTAAATTACTTTGGTGTGAAACTGCATATAAAGAAAGGGATAGATCCACATTGAGGGCTTTGTTCCGAGAAAATCCGCAACTGTTCTCATATCATCGGCATAAATTGCGGTAACAACGGTGAGTAAGACCGCAATGGTCCACACTCTGTAATCCAATGCCCACTTGCGGAAGTTTTGTGAGCAAATCGCCCATACTGTCTTAAATCCACTCATTATGGACCCTCTTTTCCACAATAACCGTAAAAACGATTCCGCAGATAGCGGAAATCCCAAGCAAAAGACCTATGGAATAAAGAAACGCGCCCAGCGGCCCCGTCCAGCCAATGTAGGAAAGCGAGATGTGATACAAATTCAGCTGGGTCGGGAGCTGCATCGTCAAACGCTCAACGGCATAACTGAAAATAAACGGCGAACAGATTGCAATGTATTTATTGGGGAAAAACACGGAAAGCATAAGTCCCATAGCCGACCACATGGCGCAGCTTACAGAGAAAATAAACAAATTCGCCGACATCGACAAAAACGGAAATCCAAGCTTTTCAAGCACGCCGTATGGCGGAGCAGGCGGATTATTTGTAGGAATATAAAACGGATAGAACAGGGAATAAATTCCCGCGAAAACGGTCATTCCCACAAACACGGTGACAATTGATGATAATACGCACGTTACAACATTGGCGGCGGCGTATTTCCGCGGCTTTGTTCTTATTACGTAATGATTTACCGCCATAGTGTTCCATTCCTCCGCAAAATTTGCGGCAAACGGCAGAGCGCCCATGATAACAAACATCTTCCGGTTTCCGTCAATGCCAATAATCAGGCTCATTTCATTCACCACGTCACCTCCTTTGAACGCGCCTGGAATGAGCCTTAACGAGCAGACAGCCATTACCCCGGCAATTCCGACATACAGGAGCGGAGAGCGAATCAGTTTATACCAATATGCGCGAAGCATATGACCGTCCTCCTTTAATATCCGGAATATCTGTTCCCGTTATGTGCGTACACAAACTGAAAGACCGGCGTTTTCGTCGAAGAATAGTCACTTTGTTCGCTTCCGTCGAACTCCCAGGCAGGCGCGACCGACAGGTATGCTTCGCTCTCTTTTTTTATGGGGACATAGACGAGCTTGCAATGATAAAATTCGGTCTCCTCGGAGATGATCTGCGGCGCATAGAATTCCTTTATTTTATTCAGGCTAAACTCCGCGCCGTATTTTACCGCGATCTGTTCCTCAGTCTCATATTCCGTTTGATATATCGTTCGGCCGCGAATGGAGATCAAATCGTCTTTGGAGACAACAGCTTCAACGGAAGCGCCGCCGACGTAATCGTTTGTGCCGGGGATCTTCATGTCATACATCGTCAGCTCCATACCCTCATAGATAAGCGGGTATATCAGAATGTAGATCTCATTTTCTTCTCCCCACGGCGTATAGGAAAAATCATCGTCCTCCCCGAGAGCTTTGAGAAATTCCCCGTAAGCTCTGAGATTTTCATTTGCGGTATCCGCCTTAACGGGGATCACATACGGAGTGCCGTAAGGAATATTCAGCTTGTCAAGAATTTCGTTTACGCGCTTGATGGCGTCGCTGCGTGAAAAAGCGGAAAGCTCCTCATCGCTTGCCAGGCACACCTTTGTAAACGAAGGGTATACGGCGCCGTAATGAAATTC
>JAFLTD010000203.1 GCA_022510625.1 Lachnospiraceae bacterium | reverse complement strand
GCTCATGTGGTTACTTCGCCATATAAATCTAATGAAAAAAGTCTTTGCAAGCAAATTTTTTCATTAGATTTGCATGGCTCTGAATAGTTATAATTTATGAAACGAAGGGCTGCGTTTTTCGAAGGTCGTATAGTACCTGAAACCGCAGTCCTTTAATATGTCCGCAGCGCGGTCAAAGCAAAAGGCAATCTGCCCCGGATCGTGGGCATCAGAGCCCACGGTGATGATCTCGCCGCCCAGTTCGCGGTAGCGTCTGATCACACCGATGCAGGGGTTGGCGTCACGCAAACTTTTAAGTCCCGACATGTTGAGTTCGATGCCTTTTTCCATGGAAATCAGGCGCTCCAGTATCCGGTCGAAGATATCGCGGTAGGTTTCGTAAGAATAACCCTCATCTTTGTTCGGACCGTAGCGCACCACATAGTCCAAGTGCCCGTAGACATCGAAGTTAGAGTAAGACTTCAGGTTTTCCAGAATGGACTCGAAGTATTCCCGGTACGCTTCCTCCTGTGTTCTTCCCTCATAGAAAGGAGGATAGTAGGGGTCTTTCCTGTTACAGATATGCGAGGACGCGATGATGAAGTCATAGTCGTGAGCCTTGGCAAAAGCAGCGTTACGTTTGGCCAGGTGCGGCTGCATGCCTAACTCCACGCCAAAGCAGAGCGTGATGCGCTCCGCATATTTTTCCTTAAGCCTCAGGAAATCATACAGATAAGAATCCGGATTCAACTCAAAGATATCGTCATAAACCGAATCTGAAACAGAAACATCCGCCCTATCGACCGTCGATTCGTTTGATTTACCGGAATCGGCAGCCGGATAATCAAAATCATTATGCTCCGTAAAGCACATCTCGGTCAGTCCCAATTCAATCCCTTTTAAAATCATCTCCTCCATGGGCGTGTCCGAGTCACCCGAAAAAGAGGAGTGTAAATGATAATCTGCTGTGATCGGCATGGCGTTTCTTCCTTTCCAATGGATTTTTTTATAATGTAAATACAAATAATTGCTTTCCAATAATGAATTTTATATCATTCATATTGTTATGTAAATTACTATATCAGTTTTCATATTTTATTTCCAAATATTTTTGATTTACGTCTTGAATTTTCGGGACAAATTAGGTAAAATAATCCTGCTGACAAAATTTTGTCAATCTCATCCGTTTGAGAGTGACAAAGTTATATAAAAAAAGATTTTTAGGAGGGACTAAAAAATGGCAGTAAGAGTAGCAATTAATGGTTTTGGCCGTATCGGTCGTCTTGCATTCAGACAGATGTTTGGTGCAGAAGGATATGAAGTAGTGGCAATCAACGATTTGACAAGCCCTAAAATGTTGGCACACTTGTTAAAGTATGATTCTTCTCAGGGTAAATATGCTCTGGCTGATAAAGTATCCGCCGGTGAGGATTCTATCACGGTTGACGGCAAGACACTGAAGATCTACAAAGAGCCCGATGCAAACAATTGCCCTTGGGGTGAGCTTAAGGTTGACGTTGTATTGGAGTGCTCCGGTTTCTATACAAGCAAAGAAAAGGCACAGGCACACATCAATGCCGGCGCTAGAAAAGTTGTTATCTCTGCTCCTGCAGGTAATGACCTTCCTACAATCGTATACAATGTAAACCATGAGACATTGAAGCCTTCAGATACAATCATTTCTGCAGCTTCCTGTACAACAAACTGCTTGGCTCCTATGGCTAAGGCACTGAATGATCTGGCTGGTATCAAGTCCGGTATCATGAGCACAATTCATGCTTACACAGGCGATCAGATGATCCTTGACGGTCCTCAGAGAAAGGGTGACTTGAGAAGATCCCGCGCAGGCGCTGTGAACATCGTTCCTAACAGCACAGGTGCAGCTAAAGCTATCGGCCTTGTTATCCCTGAGTTGAACGGCAAGCTGATCGGTTCCGCTCAGCGTGTTCCTACTCCTACAGGTTCTACAACAATCCTTGTAGCAACTGTTGAGAAGTCCGTAACCAAGGAAGAGATCAATGCAGCTATGAAGGCAGCAGCTACAGAGTCCTTCGGATACAACGAGGACGAGATCGTATCCTCCGATATCATCGGAAGCACATATGGTTCTATCTTCGATGCAACACAGACTATGGTTGGCGCTGACAACTTAGTACAGGTTGTTTCCTGGTATGACAACGAGAACAGCTACACATCTCAGATGGTTCGTACAATCAAGTACTTCTCTGAGTTAGCATAATAAAACGAGCAAGCTCGTTTAGGAGATTTGCTTCGCAAACTCCGACAGAATATGATAAGAAATTCTAGGAGGCTCGGCCGTTGGGCCGGGTCTCTGTTTCTTTTAAAGAAAAATTTTTTTAGGAGGGCATAAACATGTCATTAAACAAAAAATCTGTAGATGATATCAATGTTAAGGGAAAACGCGTTCTTGTAAGATGCGATTTCAACGTTCCTTTGAAAGAGGGCAAGATCACTGACGAGACACGTATCGTTGCAGCGCTTCCCACAATCAATAAGCTGCTTGCAGACGGCGGCAAGGTTATCCTTTGCTCCCATCTGGGCAAAGTAAAGAACGGCCCCAACGAGGGTGAGTCCCTTGCTCCCGTAGCTGAGAGACTTTCCGAGAAGTTGGGCAAGCCCGTAAACTTCGTGTCAGACTACAACGTAACCGGCGACGCAGCTACGGCAGCAGTTGCAGCTATGAACGAGGGTGACGTAGTACTTCTTCAGAATACACGTTTCCGCGGTTCCGAGGAGACCAAGAACGGCGAGCAGTTCAGCAAGGAGTTGGCAGACCTGTGCGACGTATATGTATGTGATGCATTCGGTTCTTCCCACAGAGCACATGCTTCCGTTGCAGGCGTGACAGATGTTGT
>JAFLTD010000202.1 GCA_022510625.1 Lachnospiraceae bacterium | reverse complement strand
CAGGTAAGAAACAAGTTGTCAAATGGACCGCTGAGGGCGCAGTCAAATGTGATCTGCACAGAGTATTCTGCGACGTTGTAGGCAGGCGTTATCTGCCGGGGATATGATGGTATCCTGTTAAGCGCACGGTTCATACCGTGAATCAAGGTGGCACCGCGGATAATGTTTCCATTATTCGTCCTTGACAGAGAATATATTTCTGTCAGGGATGTTTTTGTTTATTCCTTTGGCAGAAAGTCAAAGGAGTATTTTATTTGGAGGTACAATTATGAAAATTTCACCGGACCTTAGTGATGTCAAAAAGGCGGCGGCCACGGGCAAATATAATGTGCTGCCAATCAGCTGTGAAATTCTTTCTGATTTCATCACACCAATCGAAACTATGAAGATACTGAAAAACGTATCCACTCATTGCTATATGCTGGAATCCGCACAGGCAAACGAGACTTGGGGACGATACACCTTCCTCGGTTTCGATCCGAAATTGGAGATCACCTGTATCGACGGCGAAATGAAAGCCGGTAATCTCAGGATGAAGACGGATAACCCATCCGACTATCTCCGTCAAATCCTTGCCGACTACAAAAGCCCCCGCTTCGACTACCTCCCCTCCTTTACAGGCGGATTTGTCGGCTACTTCTCCTATGATTATCTCGGTTACAGCGAAAAGGCGGTACGATGTGATGTGGAAGACACCGAAGACTTCAAGGATGTTGACCTGATGCTCTTTGATAAGGTTATCGCCTTTGACCACCTTCGGCAGAAGATCATTCTCATCGTTAATATGCCGCTTGACGATGTAGATGTGGGATATAACAAGGCGGTTATGGAGTTGAACCGGCTTGTCTGGCTTCTTCAAAACGGTGACAAGAAAAATGAGCCGAGCGGCAAACTGCTTGGCGAAGTGACACCGCTGTTTGACAAGGAGCAATTCTGCGGCATGGTAGAGAAGGCAAAGCATTATATCCGCGAGGGCGACATCTTCCAGATCGTGCTTTCCAACCGCCTGAGTGCACCTTTTGAGGGAAGTTTGCTAAACACCTACCGCGTGCTTCGCACCATCAACCCTTCGCCGTATATGTTCTATTTTTCGGGCACAGACGTGGAGGTCGCGGGCGCTTCTCCGGAAACCCTTGTGAAATTGGAGAACGGCGTGCTTCATACCTTCCCGCTTGCCGGAACAAGACCGAGAGGCAGAACAGACGAGGAGGACAAAGCGCTTGAAGCAGAGCTTCTGGCAGACGAAAAGGAGCTTGCGGAACACAATATGCTGGTAGATCTAGGCCGAAATGACCTCGGCAAAATCAGCAAATTCGGCACCGTTCAGGTCGAGAAACTGCATTCTGTCGAGCGCTTCTCCCATGTCATGCACATCGGTTCCACAGTGCGCGGCGAGATTGACGACAGTCACGATGCATTGGATGCCATTGAAGCGGTACTTCCCGCCGGCACTCTCTCCGGCGCGCCGAAGATCAGAGCCTGCCAGTTGATCGGAGAACTCGAAAACAACAAGCGCGGTATCTACGGCGGTGCTATTGGATACATCGACTTCACCGGCAATATGGACACCTGTATCGCCATCCGAATTGCCTATAAGAAAAACGGCAAGGTGTTTGTGCGAAGCGGAGCCGGAATCGTGGCAGATTCCGTACCTGAAAAGGAATTTGAAGAATGCCTGAACAAAGCCAAATCTTCACTCAGGGCATTGGAACTTGCACAGGAGGAAGAATTATGATCTTACTCATTGATAATTACGACAGTTTTTCCTATAACCTGTATCAATTTATCGGAGAGATTGATTCGAATATCAAGGTCATCCGCAACGATGAGATGACAATCGAAGAAATCCGGGGCTTAAACCCTGACCGCATTATTCTCTCACCGGGTCCCGGCAGACCCGAGAACGCAGGTATGATTGTGGAGGCCGTAAGAGCGCTCGGAAAGGATATTCCCATTCTCGGTGTCTGCCTCGGTCATCAGGCCATCTGCGCGGCATTCGGGGCAACCGTTACCTACGCAAAGGAATTGATGCACGGTAAACAATCGGATGTGAAATTCGATCCGGATTGCCCGCTGTTTGACGGCTGCCCCGAAACCGCTCCCGTCGCACGGTATCATTCCCTCGCGGCGGACGCCGGCACGATTCCCGAATGCCTTAAAATCACCGCCCTCACCACAGACGGCGAGATAATGGCTGTACAACACAAAGAGTACCCTGTCTACGGCGTACAGTTCCATCCGGAATCCATCATGACACCGGACGGAAAACAGATGCTTAGAAATTTTATAAAGGAGATATAAACCATGATCAAAGAAGCTATTGTTAAAATCGTAAACAAAGAAGACCTCACCTACGATGAGGCATACACCGTCATGAATGAAATTATGAGCGGTGAGACATCACCGACACAGAACGCCGCTTTTCTCGCCGCTCTCTCTACCAAAAGTGCCAGGGCAGAGACAACAGACGAAATTGCCGGCTGTGCCGCTGCCATGAGAGCACACGCAACCAAAGTTGAAACCGACATGGATCTGTTTGAAATCGTCGGTACAGGCGGTGACAACGCTCACAGTTTCAACATCTCAACCACTTCGGCTCTTGTTGCGGCTGCAGGCGGTATGAAAGTCGCAAAACACGGCAACAGGGCTGCATCCTCCAAATGCGGAACGGCAGATTGTCTGGAAGCCCTCGGCGTAAACATTCAGCAAAGTCCCGCAAGATGTATTGAACTTCTGAACGAGGTCGGTATGTGCTTCTTCTTCGCACAGAAATACCACACCTCCATGAAGTATGTGGGCGCTATCCGCAAAGAGCTCGGTTTCCGTACCGTGTTCAATATTCTAGGTCCCCTCACGAATCCCGGCACAC
>JAFLTD010000201.1 GCA_022510625.1 Lachnospiraceae bacterium | reverse complement strand
AAAGATTATGAAATTTCTGTTTCTTCCGCTGAGTCTATGGTCATTATTTCCCATTCCCACACCCTACTCATACGCTTATGAATTCAGGTTCTTATTTTTGCGCAACTTATTGTACCTTATCCGGAACAGGTCAATGGGACAGAAAATTTCACTTGCAAATCTACCACTATTGTGCTACAATAAGCACCAACAAAAGCAAATATCCGCCTTTGTTGGTGCTATCAGAGGCACCTTTTTTACTGGTACATGAACAGGCACCCGACACACAACTGCTGATTATCGGAGAGGGACTTTTAAGACTATAATTCAAAGTGTTGATCGAACGAAACCGGCTGAGCGATTGTGTCACGTTACTTGGGTTTCGCGGGAGTCCATTTTCGCCTTTCGGAAGAAGATGAAGGCTGGAGCGGAGTAATTACCGAAGATAACCGGATTGTGGCGGAGGTCACATTACGTTTCCTGTACGCCCAGCACAAGAGTGGTGAATAGCAAAACCATGCCCACTGCTCCATCGGATTAAGCACGCCCAAATTCTGTTGAAACTGGATAAACGGCCCGAAAATGAGGAGTGGACATATGACCGAATCAAAGAGGCGTATGCAGTGTCCCATGGTGCGATAGCCGGGGCAGCGAAACGGTTTGTGATGGAGGGACTTAAGGCAGTACTGAGCAGGAAAGAAAAGCCGATAATCTGAATAAACATTCGCCATCTGCTCTTTACAAAGCTTTTCCTCCGAAAGAGGTCCGCCGACTGATGGAACGCTTCGAGCGGCATTATACACCCAAGCACGGCAGCTGGAAGGATATGGCTGAAATTGAGATTGGTGTCCTCTGCCGCCAGGCTTTATCCCATTATCCTTATACTGAGCGGATGCAATACTACAAATGCGTACAGATTTTTCCTTTGATCGGTTTCACGGGAATTTTGTGCAGACATTGCGGGGAAAAGACGAATCAATAGCATATGCAAAAGTATAAACTAAAGGTGGGAGTGGGTAGAATGGGAAAGAAGAGTTCAAAAATTCTGCTGAATGAACGAATTGGTTATCAGCTTGGTATCATTAAGCGGCAGGGAATAAGGACTTATGCGAAAGGTTTTGTACGGAAGGCATATTATATTTACCTCAGAAGAAGATATAGATTTGATCCTTGGCATTTGTCGGTCTATGAGCATCATCCTTACGCAACTGACATTGTGAGAGAGATTAACAATATGCCTGGATCCCAGAGCTTTACAATCTGTGAAATCGGTTGTGGATTAGGTGATATTATCCGACATATCAACGCGGAGCACAAGTATGGCTATGACATTTCTCAAAGTGTCATTAACTGTGCAAAACATCTTGGAGGGGGAGCGCATTTTAGCGTAGGGAGTTTTGAAGAGGCGGCAAAAGAAACACCGGCAAATATCGATGTTTTGATAGTGGTAAACTGGTTACATGGACTAACCTCAGAAGAGGTAAAAAAACTATTTGATGTTTTACTTGGCGCGGTGGAAGTAAAACGTATTGTAATGGACGTTATGGAAAGCCCGCTGCCGAATAAATTTCAACATAATGTGGACGAGCTGTTTCCGGAATATAAAAGCCGTCTATTGATGGCAAGCCGCGTATTGGTCAAAAATGAGATGAGATACGTTTATGTTTTAGAAAAAGAGTAAGCATCTTTGCCGCAGCGCATGGCCTGGGTCCTTTGCCATAATTACAGAAGAGTTGGCTAAAAGAAGATTAAAATGCGAACCATGCGTAAAGATAGTTAGTGATGTAGGAACATTTGATGAGGTCCAGCGTATGCTGGCGCAAAATCGAAAAGCACCTGCCAAAAAGCAGACGAAAGCGGAGTACCTGCTCGCCGGCAAGCTGTTCTGCGGGCTGTGCGGACAGATGATGATCGCGAGAGCGGGACAGGGAAAAGCGGCACACGGCGCCACTATTACAACTGTCTGGGCAAGAAAAATCACCACACCCGCAAAAAAGCATAGGCGGGAAATCAACACGGAATATACTTGAAAGCCAGCCATAATATCTGCCGCGTAAACACGGCCTGCCCTCACTAAACCGGGTTGCAGGCCGTGTCATTTTGTGCTGCCGCCATGAAATGGCTGCTTCCCGGAAAGCATTGTGACACAACGTCTTTCTGGCCAAATGGCCGCGCGCCGGTATGTGCCGCAAGACATCCGGGTTAAAAATTATCCCGCCGACCCCTGACCAGCAGAAGCTCACCCTTTCCCACAGGCGCCTTTGCCTGGCGCCCCGGCAGCGCCTCATTACTGATGCAGTACTGATAGGCGCACTGAACCTCCGCGTCCCGCAGGGGATACTTCGCGCCTTCTACAGTAATTCCCTCAGCTATCCCTGAGATGTTCAACAAAGAGAAGAACGGGAAAGAATCGTCGATGCAAACCGGGTCTTTCGACACGATCTCCATCTCCGAATAGTCGTCCACCAATAAGGCGCATTTGCCCTGCCGGTGAAACATCAGCAGGATGGACACATTGCCTATGGTGTGATCCGGCCGCCCGCCCCGCCCACAATGACGCACCGCCGCTTCATGCTCATTCTCCCGCAACAAAATACCGGTATACCCGTCGTTTGACGCCTTGCGTAAAGCGCGGAATTTACCCCATGTGGAGCAGGCGTCCTCTTGCTCTGGCCTCCGGGTGTTTCCAAAAGTTGAATCTGTATATAAAGGAACCTCTGATTAAATCCGTTTCCGCTTTGCGAAAGCGTTGATTTTCAAGGGGTTCTCTCCATCGGAAGGGAGAAACCGGATAAATCAGAGGTTCCTAAATCTTCAGTCTAACTCAAACTGTCCGGTATAGAGCTGGTAGTACCGGCCCTTTTCCTCCATGAGCTGGGCGTGGCTGCCCTTCTCCATGATCTCGCCGTGCTCGATGA
>JAFLTD010000200.1 GCA_022510625.1 Lachnospiraceae bacterium | reverse complement strand
TGCTGAATGCCTGCTCAGACATCCCGCACCCCTCTTTCCCCAGCATCGCAAAAAACGGGTCAAACCTAAGCGCGTACTCTCTTTGCCGGGATGGAGAATATAGTATACCAACTCTGTAAAGCTCATTTTTCTTGTCCGGGTAAAATAGGTTGGTTTCATTCTGGATTCCTGTTTTGTATCCTCTGCCTCTGCTGTCCTTCTGGTCAGTGTACAGATTTTCTTCAATTTCATTTCGGTATCCCCTTATCGCAACTGTTTTCATTGCGATTTTGAGTGCCAGCTTTATTTGTCAATTCGCGTTTTTAACAAATATTTTGTCCTCTTTTTGTGCGTTTCGTCAGTCTTCCTTAAGTTGCTGACATTGCTTAGATATCTTTTGGTTATTTGTATTTTGCTAACGGACAGTAAAATCTTTATGCATATGGGACAGTGTGAGCCAGTCCTTCGGCTTTTTTCCGTCATCCTCAAATTTCCTATACTTTAATCCAGAGATAATAACAGTAGCCCCAAGCCCGAAGGCTATTTCTTGCCCGTAGAAAAATGGCTTTCAAGCTCGGTAATCTCCTCGTCGATATCATGGGTGAGCTTGCTGAGTGGATGTTCACCCCAGTGATCAGGGGATATATGCCGCAGGTAAAGCATGCCTCGCGCCTCCTGCACGGAGGAAAATAGCGTGGGAAATGTGTGGCACAAATGCTCGAGATAGGCATCAGGGAAGACATACCTTTGGCGAAAAATTCACGCGATATGCTCTTGGTGGGTCTGGTAGAGTTCCTTCAGATGAAAAAGCTTTAAGGAATTTTGAATGCGATCATCATAGTCTTCTGTTGCCGATACAGATCCCTTCTCCACCAGAACCTCAAATTCAGTGAGTGTCAACGGGGAGCCAATCAGATAGCCGATTCCGTGTATGGGTCGGGTTCGGAAGCGATAATGCTGATTCATGCCTTCTTTATAAGGATAGAGGACAAGTTTTTCCTCGTCGCCCTTGATCTGATTGCAGTATCCGCAGGATGGAATTAGATTGCGAAGTGACAGCGCAAACCACGGATAGTCAGATTTGCTGCGGTAATGGTCGAATTGTCCTTGTCGCATACCGTTAGTACTGGAGATTGTGGTGGTGAAATTTCTATTGCAATATGGACAGACCGAGACCCCCAGCAGCCCCATCAGCTGTATAGCCTCTGACATGTTAGCAAACTTAGCATACCGGAATACCTCACATAAATCTTCAGGGTCAGCACATTCAAAGCACAGGTTGTCCGCCTTGAGAGAACCGGTATCCATATAAGTGGTCAGCAGGCAGTGGAGCCGATTCCGGTGTACATGAAAATTGTTTTTTGGTAGCCCTTCATACAGATAAAAATACAAAGATCTATCCACTGGTGCTCCAGTAAATGCTCTTTCAATGATCCGTTTGGCGAGGAGCGCATCGTTTTCCCGGCGTTCCTGCGGCGAAAGTTTTGCTGTTTCAACGATTCTATACTTATCCAACAAGGACTTATAGGCGTTCGTTCTTTGGCGGGCCCTCTTGCCAGACTTATTATGAAACTCCGTAACTGGAAAGGCAGACTTTTGAAGGTCTCCCTGCTGATAAAAGGTTTCGGACGGGAAGACATCCTCCGGACAAAAGGGCATGACCATTGCCACCATGTAAAAGTACAGTTCAAGAATCGCACCATAATTAGTGCGACGCTCCAGCGGAAGAAGCTGGATCATTGGAATCCCTCCTTCCGGCGTTCCAATTCCTTTGTAATCGCTTTCAGATGATTTTCTAACTGTGTGTCGTTCCACTGGACAAAAGGAGACCCCTGCTCACTCCTTGAAACCGGCGCATACGCTTCCAACTGCTGCAATCGCCTGTCAATTTCTGTTTCCAGCTTAGCTTTGATGATTCCGTCGGCTAAAAACGCGACAACGCCTTCTTTGTAGCCTTGAAGCTGGCTTTGGCAACGGCGGATTTCTTCGAAAGGCACTTCCTTTTGGCCCGACCAGGTCAGAAGATTGTGCTTCAGTTTGTCTATAGTATGCAGGATCTCCCGGATTTTGATATGCACTAATTCCCCAATCGCACCGTCCTGTACATGAAAGCTGTTTCGCAGTAGCATATACAGATTTTCACCAAAGGTTTGGTGAGAACCGCTGTCATCGACCTTCATACGGCCCTTAGCATCTTTGTACAGATAGATAACGCTCTGCGCGGGGGAATCTCCCAGCATCAACGGAGAATGTGTGGTAAGGAAGATTTGTATCTCCCGGCAGCAGGCATCCGGATAAACCTTGGGCAGGAACGCGGTCAAAATGGAGAGGAAACAACGTTGCCATTCGGGGTGATAAGTCAAATCCGCCTCATCCAGCCAGAGCAACACTGAATCGCAAGGTATTTTACGGCCTTGGTTCTTATTATAAATTTTATAACCACCACGTCTGGGATTGGTATAATCGGAATCAAAAATGTAGTACAGAGAGGAAAACAACCGCAATAGATTTTGCTCCCCGCTGCTCAACCCCCAATGAAACTTTAGGAAATAATAAGGTTCACAGATGTAACGGTATTTTTGTAAAAAGATAATAAACCACTTAGCCGCTTTTCCTGTGGTTTTGATTGAAAAGCTGATCGTCTTCTTATCTTCTCCTACTGTTTTTGTCTGGAACGATTCTATTACAAGGTACTGCCGCAGACGGTTTCTCGCCGAAAAAACAAATTCAAGAAAATTTTCACAATTGTTTTCTACTTGGTTGATTAGGCTAAGGCTGTCCTTTTTTTGGCGATTGGCGTCATAAGAGTAATAAATACTATAGTAAACGACATTAACTTTCGCACTTAAAAGTGCATAAGGAAGTCAATTTTTCATTGAGCTGACGATAAACGGCGAAATGAGTATCCAAAGTATCTTCA
>JAFLTD010000020.1:11053-39238 GCA_022510625.1 Lachnospiraceae bacterium | reverse complement strand
AGGACGTGTCTCATTAAAGCCGGACACGGACGTTTTAATGGAAACACACGCATATAATTGTAGTTTATGAGAATCGCGATGTCAATACATATTTTGTTTATTTTTGCAAAAAATAGAAAAGTAAATAACCAACTAATCAAGATACGCATATAGTAAGATAAAATGCGGGAAATGAGGAATATGGCATGGATAGCTGGTCAACAGTCAGGACAGACTTGGCGTTGGAAGCCAGAGAGAGTATTGAGGATAGGGCAGAAGGCCTGCATGGAGTTGTAGTGGAAGAACACTATGAAGAGTCGAGTGATGTGCATATTACCAAGGTGATTGTAGAGACGAAGAACGGCGCTAAGATGCTGGGCAAACCGATGGGGGTTTACATTACTTTGGAAGCACCGGCAATGACGGAGCCGGAGGACGATTATCACCAGGAAATATCTGAGATTCTGGCGGACCAGCTGCGCAGTATCCTGCCGGAACCGGACAGGGAACAGTCTATTTTGGTGGTGGGATTGGGAAACCGTGAAGTGACCGCCGATTCTCTCGGTCCCAATGTGGTGGATAATCTTTTTATCAACAGACATATTGTCAAGGAATATGGCAAAGTGGCATACAACCGATCCAAGATGCACCAAGTCAGCAGTCTCATCCCGGGTGTTATGGCAAAGACCGGAATGGAATCTGCGGAGATTATTAAGGGAGTTATCAGCGAGACGAAACCGGACGTGGTGATTGTCATTGATGCGCTTGCGGCCCGTTCTACCAAAAGGCTGAACCGCACGATCCAGATCACGAACACCGGTATTCATCCGGGATCGGGTGTGGGTAACCATCGCAACGCTATCACGGAGGAGAGTCTTCATGTGCCTGTACTGGCGCTGGGCGTACCGACTGTCGTGGATGCGGCGACCATCGTGGGTGATGCTTTGGGCGAGCGGCCGGTTGCCCTCAAAGAATTAAATAACATGTATGTCACTACCAAGGATGTGGATCAGCAGATCCAGCAGATCAGCCACATTCTGTGTGACGGAATCAATAAGGCGCTCAATTGTCCGGAAGAAACGTGACGAGTTACAACAAGGTATGAAGTCCTGTCCGTACCGCATATATATAGATTGGTATGGACATAAAAAAGAAGATTCTAAAAATAAGTTTAATAACAATCGTTATAATATCGGCTTTTTTTATTCTGTCGGAAATATTGGAAATGTTGGATGATCAGAGTAAACAGGACAATGGCGGCAGCATTTTGATGGGATGGATGCAGGATATGGTGACAGCTCCCTATCTGCCCGCTATACGCATGATGAATCGTGGATCGACAGAAAAAATAACAAGTGATATGTATGATGGGTGGATTTTGGCAGAGTATCCGGTCCTGCTCTATGGAATGGAGACGGGCGATAGCGGGGAGACCGCGGCAGAAAGCGATTATGCAAGGCTGCTCATGCTGGAGGGCAGTGACGAAGACCGCAAGTCTATCTCAGAGGAAGAACTGGAGTATGACGAGAACGCCATGCATCTGGAGCAAAGTCTGGAGGATGCGCTGCTTGCCGAGAACGGTATGTTTCTGGAAAATCAGGCGGCGCAGCAGAATTCGCAGATGCAATCGTCCGACAATGCGTCGGCACAGTTTATCCCTGCCCGGGATAAGAGTTACAGTTACAATTGGGACGACCTGCAGGAATACGAGATGCTGATCAAGGCGTTCTATGCTGTTGACAGTACGACAAAAGCGGGGGAAGGTCTGCTTCAGATCGATCGGCTGCTGTCCGGGGACATGCGTTTGGAGAGTGGTACGGACGATCCGCAGATTTTGATCTATCACACTCATTCGCAGGAGGCGTTTGCGGATTCCGTTCCGGGTGATGACTCCACAAGCATTGTGGGAGTAGGAGAATACCTTGCATCGGTTCTGCAGGAAAAGTACGGATATCGTGTATTGCATCACACAAAGAGCTATGACAAGGAATCCAGGGATTACGCCTACAGCAATTCCCTGCCCGACATAGAACAGCTGCTTGCGGAATACCCTTCGATAGAGGTTGTGATCGACTTACATAGAGACGAGATGCCGGCGGACAGAAGGCTTGTGGTCGATCTTCAGGGCAGGCCGACCGCCCAGTTCATGTTTTTTAACGGCTTGAGCCGTACGGCCAAGGGGGATATCGAATATTTGGATAATCCGAATCTTGCGGATAATCTTGCATTTTCCTTCCAGATGCAGGCGGCGTGCAACGAGTATTATCCCGGGCTGGCGAGGAGAATATACCTGAAGGCCTATCGCTATAACATGCACCTGTGCCCGAAAACCTTGCTGATCGAGCTGGGTGCACAGAATAATACGGTGGAAGAGGCGAGGAATGCCTGTGATCCCTTGGCGCATGTTCTTGATCTGGTGCTCAGCGGTGAGGAGCCTGAGCGCTGACAGTGGACAGATTTTCCCTTGTTTGATATACTTAGCGCAAAAGAAAAACAAGCGAGGAAAACACCCATGGCATCCATAGATCAGAGTAAAATCAGAAATTTCTGTATCGTAGCGCATATCGATCACGGTAAATCCACACTTGCGGACAGAATCATAGAGAAGACGGGATTGTTGACAAGCAGGGAAATGCAGGCGCAGGTGCTCGACAATATGGAGTTGGAGCGCGAGCGCGGCATTACGATCAAGGCGCAGACGGTGCGCATTGTATACAATGCCAAAGACGGCAGCGAGTATATTTTCAACCTGATCGATACTCCCGGTCATGTGGATTTCAATTATGAAGTGAGCCGTTCTTTGGCAGCCTGTGACGGAGCGATCCTCGTGGTTGACGCCGCGCAGGGAATTGAAGCCCAGACCCTTGCAAACGTCTATCTCGCACTGGATCACGATCTGGATGTATTTCCGGTGATCAATAAAATCGATCTTCCCAGCGCGGAGCCGGAACGTGTGAAGAATGAAATAGAGGATGTCATCGGCATTGAGGCGCAGGACGCACCGCTTATATCCGCCAAGAACGGTATCGGTATCGAGGAAGTGTTGGAGGCGATCGTGGAGAAGATTCCCGCGCCGGGAGGAAATCCGGACAACCCTCTCCAGGCGCTGATCTTTGATTCCGTGTATGACTCCTATAAAGGCGTAATCGTGTTCTGCCGCATTATGGAGGGCAGAGTGTCCAAAGGCACGGAGATTAAGATGATGGCTACGGGAGCCACGGCAGAAGTAGTGGAAGTGGGTTATTTCGGTGCGGGACAGTTTATTCCCTGCGAAGAGTTGTCTGCCGGCATGGTGGGTTATCTGACTGCCTCGATTAAGAATGTGAAAGATACTGCGGTGGGCGACACTGTGACGGATGTAAAGAATCCCTGTGCAGAGCCGCTTCCGGGATATAAAAAGGTCAATTCCATGGTGTACTGCGGTATGTATCCCGCGGACGGCGCCAAATACCCCGATTTGCGGGATGCCCTTGAAAAATTAAAGTTAAACGACGCATCCCTCAACTATGAACCGGAGACATCCATTGCTCTCGGATTCGGATTCCGCTGCGGTTTTCTGGGACTTCTGCATCTGGAGATCATACAGGAGAGGCTGGAGAGGGAGTACAATCTGGATCTGGTGACGACGGCCCCCGGTGTTATCTACAGAGTCCATAAGACCGACGGGGAGATGATCGAGTTGACCAATCCCTCCAATCTGCCCGACCCGGCACAGATCGCCTACATGGAAGAACCCGTGGTCAGTGCGGAGATCATGGTGACAGCGGAGTTTATCGGGCCGATCATGCAGTTGTGTCAGGAGCGGCGTGGGCGGTACATCAGTACGGAATACATTGAGTCCTCCCGTGCGCTGATCAAGTACGATCTGCCGTTAAATGAGATTATCTATGACTTCTTCGATGCATTAAAGTCCCGTTCCAGAGGATATGCGTCCTTTGATTATGAGCTGAAAGGGTACGAGGAGTCCAAGCTTGTGAAACTGGACATCCTCATCAACCACGACGAAGTGGATGCCTTGTCCTTTATTGTTCACGCGGACAGTGCCTATGAGCGCGGCAGGAAAATGTGTGAGAAGCTGAAGGAAGAGATTCCGAGACACCTCTTCGAGATACCGATTCAGGCCGCGGTGGGCGGCAAGATCATCGCCAGAGAGACCGTCAAGGCAATGCGCAAGGACGTGCTTGCCAAGTGCTACGGCGGTGACATTACCCGTAAGAAGAAACTTCTGGAGAAGCAGAAGGAGGGTAAGAAGCGCATGCGTCAGGTGGGCAATGTGGAGATTCCCCAGAGTGCCTTCATGAGTGTGTTGAAGCTGGATGACAAATAGTTGGACGATAGACAATGGTTGAGCGATAGACAGATGAATGATTTAAGTATATATATTCACATCCCTTTCTGTGTCAGGAAATGCCTATACTGTGATTTCCTGTCTTTTCCGCCGGTCTCGGACCCGTCAGCAGCCGTATGCGGTAATGAACTCCCGGAGTCGTCGGATAAGAGGGTGGATAGTTATGTAAACCTATTGCTGGAAGAATTGACAAAGGCTGCGCCGCGATATAATGAATATCAAGTGTTATCTATTTTCTTTGGCGGCGGTACACCCTCGCTTCTTCCGGGCGGAGAAGTGAGCCGGATCATGGAGACGGTCCGGGCATATTACCGTGTGACGGACGATGCCGAAGTTACAATAGAAGTAAATCCGGAGACAGTGACGGAGAGCAAACTTCGGGAATACATAACAGCTGGTATAAATCGGATCAGCATAGGGCTTCAGTCGGCGGATGATGATGAGCTTGAGCGGATCGGCAGGATACATGATTACGGAACATTTGAGAGAGCCTATGAACTGGCGAGGGAAGCGGGTTTTCGCAATATTAATATCGATCTTATGGCGTCGCTGCCGGAGCAGAGCATAGACTCCTACAAGCGGACTTTGGAGAAAGTGGTGCGTCTTACGCCGGAACATATTTCTGCCTACAGTCTCACTTTGGAGGAGGGGACACCCTTGTACAAGCGGCAGGCTGAGTACTGTTTTCCGTCAGAGGAAGAAGACAGGGAGATGTATCGGCTCACCGGAGAGTATCTTGCCTCCTGCGGTTACCACAGGTATGAGATATCCAATTATGCGCGGGACGGCTATGAATGCAAGCACAACATGGTGTATTGGCAGCGCGGAAATTACGTAGGTTTCGGGCTTGGTGCATCCTCCATGGTCGAGAATGCCAGGTGGTCCGTTCCTGCGGACATGGAGCGGTACCAGAACCATGTGGAGAATCTTTCGACAAACGGCGGCACTCCGGGCAGTGATATGACAGACAGGCAGATTCTGACGGCCCGTGAACAGATGGAAGAGTATATGTTTCTGGGTCTGCGCATGATGTGCGGCGTGGGTGAGCGGGAGTTTGAGGATGAATTCGGACAGCCGATGGAGACGGTGTACGGTGAAGTGATCGAGACAATGTGCGGGCAGGGCCTGCTTGTGCGGGAGCAGGGGCGTGTCCGGCTGAGCGGACGGGGAATTGATTTAAGCAACTATGTTATGGCGCAATTCCTGTTTGACGAAATTGAATGATAATAATATAATAAAAATAATGGAAAGGCACTTACATTGTCCCCGGGTCATAGAATAGAGTAAATGGACTTTTGGGGGCTTCTTTTGAAAACATTTAAGCAACCATTAACTGCGAAGGAAGAGGCCATCTACTTAAATCTGTTGGAGGCGGGTGATGACGCAGAGCGGGAACAGGCAAAACAAATCCTGACAGAGCACAATCTGCGATTGGTAGCCCATATTGCTAAGAAGTATCAGAATGTGGACGAAGAGATGGAAGATATGATTTCCATCGGAACGATCGGTCTTATCAAAGCGATAGATTCCTTTGATGCCGGCAAAGGGAAATTGAGTACCTACGCTTCCCGGTGTATCGACAATGAACTGCTGATGTTTCTGCGTGCCAAGAAGAAAACTTCCAGAGAAGTGTCCCTCTATGAACCAATCGGTACGGATAGGGAAGGTAATGAAATCAATCTGTTGGACATAATAGAGCAGGATCAGATTGATGTGATCGACAGGATGGAGGCTGAAGATAAGCTCAGCAGACTTTCGGGACTGATCCATGCTGCATTGAATGACAGAGAACGGGAAATTATCACACTGCGGTACGGCCTTACCAATGAATATGAAGTGACCCAGCGGGAAATCGGACGTAAATTGGGCATTTCGAGGAGCTATGTTTCAAGAATTGAGAAGAGAGCGCTTGAGAAGCTCAGGGAGGCTTTTGAGACATTGTAAGCGGTGTGTAGTGTAAAGGAGGATACGGGAGAATGCTTTTTGTAAAGCGGGATGCACTGAAGACGGGAATGAGGCTGGCTCGCCCTATTTACAATAAAGACGGTGTCTTGTTATACGAGCGGAATTCTAAATTGACCGCACAGGGTATCGAGAGTATCAAGAATTTCGGACTGATCGGAATTTTTGTGTTGGAACCGGCGGAGCCTGTCCCGCCCATGACACAGGCGGACATTGATTTCGAGCGTTTCCAGACGATGTGTGTCTTCTCGATTCAGGAAGAACTGGATAAGGTACTGCAGACCAAGCGCCTTAACAAGATGCCCACAATAGCGGCTAACATCATCAAGAATTACGGACATCTGGACAAAAGGATCAATTTTGTGCAGAACTTGAGAAGCAAAGAGGATTACATCTACAAGCATTCTCTGAACGTGGCGATTCTGTGTGCAATGATGACACATGTTCTGAATATGAGGGTAGATGAGCAGCTTGAGACCGTACAGGCGGCTATTATTCATGATCTCGGCAAGTTGACCGTACCGAAGACCATCACGGATAAAGATGTTTTGACCGCTGAGGAGCAGGCAGCTGTCCGCGCAGCGGAGATACAGGGCTTTGGTCTGATTGATATCGTCTACTCTTCAAGCCCCAATATCAAGCGTATCTGCTCACAGGCGCAGAAGGCACTGGAGAGCATTGAGACCGGAGAGGACATCTCCGCTATGAAAATGGTCAATGGTGCAAAAGTTCTTGCGGTGGCGGAAGCTTTTGATACGATGACGGCGATGCAGGTTGAGAAAGAACCCGAATCCGAAGTGGCAGCGTTAAAGCACCTGCTCGAGAATACGAAGGTCTATGACAGCAATATTGTGACGGGCCTGATTCGGTCTGTCAACATTTTGTATCCCGGTGTCAGCGTGGAACTCAACACAGGTGAGAAGGCTCTTGTTCTTGCAGCTAACGAGTATAATATTCTGGAGCCGATGATCCTGATGTTCGGTGACAACAGCATCGTGGATCTGAGTGATCGTGATTCGTACGGTGACTTGGAGATCAAAGATATCATGAAGACGATGGATAACCGTCACGTGATGGATACGGAAATGCTTAAGAGGCAGGGAATCAAGGTGGAAGAACCCGAGTACGTGCCGCCGATAGCAACACCATAGAGAAAAGGAGCCTGGACTGACAATGATACCGACAATAGAAGAGATAATGAAAGTAGCGTGTGATGCGGGAGCATCCGATGTACATATCACGGTAGGTGTGCCGCCCAAAATGCGTGTAAACGGTGCGCTTATAACCATGGAATATCCGCGGTTGATGCCTGCGGATACGCAGGCGATTGCCTATTCGATCATGAATGACGTGCAGCGGGAGAGGTTCGAGGAGCGAGGAGAGTATGATATGTCTTTCTCGATAGCGGAACTGGGAAGATACCGTGTCAACGTTTACAAGCAGAGAGGTTCGGCGGCGCTTGCCTTACGTCTGGTAGGAACGCAGGTGCCCTCGCCCGAAGTACTGGGTGTGCCGGAGTCCGTCATCAATTTATATGAGCGTAAGAGAGGACTCATCCTTGTCACAGGACCTACGGGAAGCGGTAAATCGACCACGTTGGCGGCAATTATAGACAAGATAAATAACAACCGTGATGCACACGTCATCACACTGGAGGACCCGATCGAGTACCTGCATCAGCACAAGATGGCTATGGTCAACCAGAGAGAGATCGGTCTGGATTCCCAAAATTATGCCAATGCGCTGCGTGCGGCGCTGCGTGAGGATCCGGATGTCATTCTGGTAGGTGAGATGCGTGACTTTGAGACGATCAGCGTGGCTATCACGGCGGCTGAGACAGGACACCTTGTGCTGTCCACCTTACATACCATCGGTGCGGCGAGCACGGTAGACCGTGTTATCGACGTTTTCCCGCCTCATCAGCAGCAACAGATCAGGGTGCAGTTCGCCAACGTATTGGAGGCGGTTATTTCCCAGCAGCTTGTTCCTACGGTGGACGGGCATGGACGTGTGGCAGCTTTTGAAGTCATGCACGCCAATCATGCGGTCAGGAACCTGATCCGTGAAGGTAAATCCCACCAGCTCGCTTCGGTTATGCAGACCAACCGTAAGATGGGTATGATCACGATGGACGACGGACTCGTACAGCTCTACTATGAGGGTAAGATTACCAGAGATATGGCGATCCAGTTTGCGCAGGATCCCGACTCTATGCAAAACAAAGTCATGTAGTAGCGTTGTTTTCGAGTTTGCGAAGCGAATCTCGCAAACGAACTTGTTCGTTTTGGGCTTGACAACTATGTCGGGCCCTTTTATTATGTATGAAGAAATATCTGTCATTCTGAACATATCTGTGATGTTAAAGCGCTGTGCGTTTTATCGTTATCGATATTCTATAAATTCCGGCGTATCGCCATGAGATTTCAGATAACAGACATGACTGGTGAATAGTTTAATAACAGGGTTGTAAAGGAGGAAATTATTTGTTCAGTACAATTACATCAGGGACGATCTACGGCATTCGCAGCTGTTTGATTCAGGTTGAGGTAGACATTTCGCAGGGGCTGCCGTGCTTTCAGATCGTAGGGCTGCCCGGTTCGGAAGTGCGGGAGGCCAGAGAGCGAGTCAAGGTGGCGCTTAAGAATGTTGGGATTTCTTTTCCGCCGGCCTGCATCAATGTGAATTTATCACCTGCGGATATCCCGAAGAGCGGGACAATGTTTGATCTGCCGGTAGCCGTTGGCATCATGGCGGCAATGTCCAAGCTGCCGGAGGAGTCCGTGCGGGATACATTGCTGATTGGGGAATTGGGGCTGTCGGGAGAATTGAAACCCGTAAAGGGTGTATTGCCTATTGTGCGCGAGGCAGCGCGCAGAGGAATCAAACGCTGTATTCTGCCTGAAGAAAATGCGTGGGAGGGCGCATTGGTGGAGGCGGTGCACAGCATCGGCGTATCGGATTTGCATGAGACGGTTGAAGTGCTGACCGGAGCGGAACCCCGCGCGCGGACAGAGATTTCGCGGGATGATGGAAGTGACGGAGAAGTTGACGGGAATCGTGAAGACTTTGCGGATATGAGTGGTCAGGAGCCGTTGAAGCGGGCTGCGGAAGTGGCGGCAGCAGGATTCCACAACCTGTTGGTCATCGGGACACCGGGTTCCGGTAAAACCATGTTGGCACGGCGCATTACTACGATTCTTCCGCCGCTGTCTTTGGAGGAAAGTATGGAAGTGTCATCTATCTACAGCATATCGGGACTTTTGCGGTCGGCCGGAAAGCTCAAGAGCGAGAGACCATTCTTGAATCCCCACCACACGATTACGGGGCGGGCGCTCGTCGGCGGCGGCAGAATCCCGACACCCGGAATAATCAGCCTGGCCCACAGAGGTGTGCTGTTTCTGGACGAGCTGCCGGAGTTTAAAAGGGAGACGTTAGACATTCTCAGGCAGCCGCTGGAAGACAGGCAGGTGCAGATTGCCAGAAGCAGTGGGACCTATGTGTATCCCGCGGATTTTATGTTGGTAGGCGCCATGAATCCCTGTCCTTGCGGATATTATCCCGATATGGACAGATGTCGGTGTACGCCCTATGAGGTGCGGCGCTATCTGCGGCATGTGTCCGGACCGATTTTAGACCGGATAGACATTTGTGTGGAGGCACGGCCGGTGGAGTTTCAGGATATAGCCGGCCGGCGGACGGCGGAGAGCAGCGCGCAGATCAGAGAGCGGGTCATGCGCGCCAGACAGATGCAGACGGAACGGTTTGCCGGCACGGGACTGCGGTTCAATTCCGATATGAAAGCTGCCGATGTAGAGCGGTATTGTGTGCTCACTGACAGGGAAAAGCACTTCATGGAGCGGATGTTTACATCATTTCAGCTGTCTGCAAGAGGATATCATAAAATTATTAAGGTGGCACGGACGATAGCCGACCTCGAAGGAAACAGCCGGATTACGGAGGAACATTTGGCAGAAGCAATCTGCTACAGGCAAACGGAGGTACTGAAATGACCGGACAGGAACTGGACAAGGCGTATATGCACTGGCTGTATCGGGCGGTAGGTATGGGAAACAGACGCCTGATCCAAAATCTTCTGCTGCTCGGGCCGCCTGCGGAAATCTATGAGATGGCCAAGCAAGGGATGCTGTCGGAGAAATTGAGCGGTAAGCATAAGGCGAAGGCGGGAAGGATTGAAGAATCTGCAGTAAATTGCAATGTGATTGCGGAATATGAAGAGATGACCGCCAGAGGGATATCTTTTGTTGCTGCAGGGGAAGACGGGTATCCCGGTAAACTTAAAAGTATTCCGGATGCACCCGGCGCACTGTACTATGTGGGTAAGCTCCCGAGGAATGAGGAGAAGACGATTGCCATTATAGGAGCCAGGAACTGTTCGGAGTACGGAAGAGCCATGGCGAGGCAGTTCGGTGAGATTCTTGCGGGAGCGGGGGTACAGATTGTCAGCGGAATGGCGAGAGGAATTGACGGAATCGGGCAGCAGGCAGCCCTTGATGTAGGCGGCTATTCCCTGGGAGTTCTGGGGTGCGGCGTGGATATCTGCTATCCGCGCGAGAACAGACAGTTGTATGAGAGATTGATTGCGGAGGGCGGCATCTGTTCTGAGTATCCGCCGGGTATCGAACCCAGGGCTGTGCTTTTTCCGCCCAGAAACCGCATCATCAGCGGACTGTGTGACGGGGTGCTCGTAATTGAGGCCAAAGAGCGCAGCGGCACGCTGATCACCGTGGATATGGCGCTGGAGCAGGGCAGGGAAGTATACGCCCTGCCGGGGAGAACCACCGATCCTTTGAGCAGAGGCTGTAACATGCTGATCAGGCAGGGTGCGGGGATTGCGGTCTCACCGCAGGAACTGCTGCGTGAATTGAAACCGGATTGCGTCGGCTTTGTCTCCGATCGGCAGCAGGCGGTGGTTGTGCCGGAAGGCATGCGGGGTCGATTGCTGCAGTTGTTGGATTATCAGCCGGCATCCATGGAGGTTCTGCAGCGAAAGTATGCGGATATGCATGGAGACCACATATTAATTTCGGAGTTATGTTATGAATTATTGCAATTATGCGCCGACGGATTGGCGGAACAGATCAGTGGAAGCTATTATGTGCGGAAAGGATGAACTTTGTAAGGGAAATGACGAGATGCTATAATATTACTTGGCATATGCAGGTATTTTGTGGTAGAATATAATAGACTTATTCGATTATTTGTCACAGATTATAGAGGGCGGTGTGTAAGATGGATTATGGCAGGAAGAAAATGCGTCTGGGTGACGTGCTTGTAAACAGCGGCGTTATCACTCAGGAAAATCTGGAGAAAGGACTTGAACGGCAGAAAGGTACAGGCCGTAAGCTGGGAGAGGTTCTCGTTGATGAGGGATTCGTCAGCGAGGACAATATAGCAAGAGCACTGAGCAGTCAGCTTCGCTATGACATGGTAGAACTGCAGAATATAGATATTGACCCTGAAGTGCTGAAATTGGTGCCTGTCAATGTGCTTAAGAAGTACAAAGTGATACCTTTCGAGTACTCACCGGACACCATGATGCTTCGTGTAGCGATGGCAGACCCCATGGATATGGCGGCTCTCGACGATATCAACATCATCACCAATATGCAGGTTGAGCCGGTGGTGGCTACAACGAGTTCGGTCATGATGGCACTCGACAGCTACTACGGACAAGCGGATATGAATTCCGCGCTGGAAGAATACACCAGAGAGAAAGAGAGCCAGTTCGAAGAGCAGGAGGACCTCTACAGCGAGGATGTCAACAACTCTCCGATCGTTCAGCTTGTCAAAAATATGATAGAGCAGGCGGTAAGACAACGTTCTTCCGATATTCACATCGAGCCCATGGAGAAGCAGGTGCGCATCCGTTATCGTATCGATGGTGCGCTCTATGAGAAGGCGACTTACAATATACGACTTTTGCCTGCTATGGTAGCGCGTATCAAGATCATCGGCGGTATGGATATTTCCGAGAAGAGAAAACCGCAGGACGGACGTATTACCCAGGTGGTAGACAGACGTGAATACGATATCCGTGTTTCGATTCTGCCCACTGTTTACGGGGAGAAGATCGTTATGCGTCTTACCTCAAAGAATGCGCTTTCCAGAGAGAAGAGCCAGCTCGGCTTCAGACCCGATGAGTTGAAGAAATTTGACCACATCCTGATGAACCCGCACGGTATCCTGCTGGTTACCGGACCTACCGGAAGCGGTAAGTCCACCACACTGTATACCGCGCTCAGTGAGCTGAATCAGGAAGATGTTAATATCATCACCGTCGAAGATCCGGTGGAGGCTAATATTGACGGTATCAACCAGGTACAGGTAAACAATAAAGCCAATTTGACGTTTGCCTCTGCACTGCGTTCTATTCTGCGTCAGGACCCTGATATCATCATGATCGGTGAGATCCGTGACCAGGAGACCGCTTCTATCGCAGTTCAGGCATCCATCACGGGACACTTGGTTGTGTCCACACTGCATACGAACTCTGCAGCAAGTACCATAACACGTCTGGCGGATATGGGTATTGAGCCGTATCTGATTGCCGATGCGACGATCGGTGTTATCGCCCAGCGTCTGGTGCGTCGCTTGTGTCCCGAATGCAAGAAGGCTAAGAAAGCCGATGCGGAAGAGCTGGAGCTTTTGATGAAAGCGCCGGGGGAGGATGTCACCGTCTATGAGCCGTGCGGATGTCCCAGATGTGACAATACCGGATTTAAAGGACGAATCGGTGTGTACGAGATCATGGAAGTGACGCAGCCGCTCAAGACTATCATCAGTAAGAACGGCAGTGTTGAAGACATCAAGAACAAGGCGCTGGAAGAGGGTATGAGTACTCTGCGTATGAGCGCGACGAAATATGTGCTTGAGGGAATTACCTCCGTTAAAGAGATGATGAGGGTATCCTTTGATATTTAAAGAATGAACATTGATATCGCAATCGTTGAGGGACAAAGCAGATTTGTCCCTCTTTTTTTGCATAAACGACAAAACGTTAACAATGTTTCTCAAAATGTGTTGCAGATAATCTTTTCGTGTGATATCATATCCTCAAACATATCTGGGGAATCTGAAGTTCTGATAACACGTCTGTGATCATCATTTGTTCTGACAGGAATCCCTTATATGATAATAAACAAGAGATAAGGGAGGAAGCGTGAATGGGAAAAAGGATGACTATCAGTATGATTATCTGGATAATTGTGAAAGGTTCGCGAATCAGGTGAACGGCGCACTGTTTGGAGGAAGGCAGCACATGAAAAGGCAGAGGATGATCCGGATGTATTAAGTAAATGGCATAAATCCGCGGCCGGGGCATCCGGCATAGCGGAATTTGAGGCGAATATGTAAAATAGGTCTTGAAGATGCCGATGCACTTTATAGGGAATGTCAGATGTAGTGCAATAGTCCCAAGAAACTATTGGGAATTTTGTTAAAATTTTCCAATGGCAATAAATTCTTTTGAAAAAAATACGAAAACATTTGCGTTTTAGCGCTATAAATGATACAGTTAATGTAAGGATATAGTAATAAAGTACCGATATAATGTATAAAGGTGCTGAGAATGTGTGTTTTGTGTGCACAATACACAGGAAATCAGCGTATACATAAGATATATAGCGGTATAGTTCAGAGGTACATGGAGGTTATGCTATGGCGACATGGGGCTACGTCGCAATTGATAAGAGCGGTAAAGAGCTTAAAGGCAGCAGAGATGGTGACAACATTGAACAGGTAACCAGAGAACTGAAGAATCAGGGTCTGATTATTCTGGAGCTGAACGAGCAGAGCATGTTGACGAAGGATATCAGCTTCGATTTCGGCGGCAAGCCGACTCCGAGAGACTTGGCGGTGTTCTGTCGTCAGTTCGCCAGTATTACAAGGGCGGGTGTAACCATCATACAGACATTGAACATGCTGGCTGAGCAGACGGAGAATGTGAAGCTGCAGAAAGCGCTGTATGCGGTCCGGGCCGATGTGGAGAAGGGTGAGAGTTTCGCCGATTCCCTGGCACAGCATGAGAAAGTGTTCCCCGAGCTGTTGGTACAGATGGCAAGAGCCGGTGAGGCTTCCGGTAATCTGGAGACGGCCATGGAGCGTATGGCGGACCAGTTCGAGAAATCCGCTAAGACTCAGGCGTTGATCAAGAAAGCCATGATTTATCCGATCTTGGTCGCATTTGTAGCTGTGGCGGTCGTTATCGTCATGCTGGTGTTCGTTATCCCCAGGTACATGGATATGTTCGAGGAACTGGGCACGGAACTGCCGGGCATCACCAAGATGGTTGTGGCGATGAGTAACTTCATACAGAATTACTGGTACATACTCGCTCCTGCTATTATAGTTCTTGTGTTCGTTATCAAGACATGGGCGAAGACCAATTCCGGTAAGCACGTGGTGGGCAAGCTGACACTCAAGATTCCGGCGATCAAGAATCTGGTTGTGAAATCGGCGTCCGCGCTGATGGCGAGAACATTGAGTACCCTGCTGACATCCGGCGTGCCGTTGGTGGAAGCGGTGGACATCGTGTCGGACACGATGAGCAATATTTGGTTTAAAGAGGCGTTGAAGGCTGCAACCGAGCAGATCATGATCGGTGTACCGCTGTCGCAGCCCCTGCAGGAATGTGGATTGTTCCCGCCGATGGTTTATCATATGATGCGTATCGGTGAGGAGGCAGGTTCCACGGAGGAGATGCTGAACAAGCTTGCCGACTACTACGAGGAAGAAGTGGAGATGGCGGTGCAGTCCTTGATGGCGGCGATGGAGCCTATGATTATCATCGTGCTGGCATGTATCGTCGGTGTACTGATCGGTGCGGTTATGGCGCCTATGGTAAGTATGTATGCTGCACTGGATAACCTGTAGAATTAAGCATGGCTGGCCGTAGGGAGCCGCCGTGTTTAAGATAAAATGAGTTGACCGAGTGGTCAACTCGAGTCAACCGATACGGTTGACCAACAAAAAATAAAATAAAAGAAGGAGAGGAAGAAAAGAAATGAAAAAAATGAATAACAAAGGTTTTTCACTTGTTGAGTTGATCATCGTTATCGCCATCATGGCTATCCTGATCGTAGTACTGGCTCCTCAGTATCTGAAATATGTAGAGAAGTCACGTAACTCAACCGACTTACAGTCCGCTACAGAGTTCAAGGATGCTTGTGAGATCTGGGCAGCAGATCCTGATGCAGGTGCAACCAGCTCTACAACACCGTTCAAGAAAGGTGATACTTTCACTATTACCGTTACTAATACTGGTATTTCTGGAACTCTTCCTGCTGCTGTTCAGTCCGCTCTGGATAACGCAGGCGTATCGACAACCAAGTTCAAATGTGTAAGTAAGACCAATTGGAATCAGATGGTATTGGATTTAAAGGTTAATAACAACGGTTCCATCACTTGGACATATTCCGATGGTTCTACTGAGAACAACTTCGGCAAGGCGATGAACGCAAACAGCAACTAATATACATTAGTTTAATGCTGAATTCAACAGCAAACCTTTGCTGAACACATCACGTAACCTACTGCGTGATGATCGTGTGATATTCACATGATGACATTTGAGTTTAACAAAAAGATTACGGTTACCCGACCGCAAGTGATTGTGGTCGGGCAGTCGTAGCTTTATATAAGGAAAGTACAATGCTCGCAGATATCATTTTTTACTTTATTATATTCATCTTCGGGTCCGTGATTGGCAGCTTCTTGAATGTCTGCATCTATCGCATACCGAAGCATGAAGATATTGTGAAGACCAGATCGCACTGTATGTCGTGCGGCGGACAGCTGAAGTGGTACGATATGTTCCCGGTATTCAGTTATCTGTTTCTGCGGGGGCGTTGCCGCCTATGTAAAGCGAAGCTCTCCGTCCAGTATCCTCTGATTGAGGCAATGAACGGAATCTTATACGTAATCATTGTATTACAGAATGGGGTAAACGTAGACTCCCTACTCTACTGTTTACTTACGTCGGCGCTCGTCGTACTGAGCGTGATTGACTTTAGAACATATGAGATTCCATTTGGAATCAATCTGTTTATACTGGCACTGGGGCTGATTCGGGTAGCTCTGGATTATCGTAACTTCTTAAGTTACCTGATCGGCTTCTTAGCTGTCAGTGCAGTGTTGGCCATCCTCTATTATGCGTCCGGCGGCAAGGCGATCGGCGGAGGGGATGTGAAGCTAATGGCGGCCTGTGGGTTGTTCCTCGGCTGGAAACTTATTATTATTGCATTTTTATCAGGCTGTATTCTGGGTGCCGTCATACATGTCATCCGCATGAAAGTTAGCGGGGAGGATCATGTGCTTGCGATGGGCCCGTATCTGTCTGTTGGCGTCTTTATTGCGGCGCTGTGGGGGAACCAAATGCTTGCATGGTATTTGGGACAGTTTTGAATTTGAATGATCGTCTGCTTACAATTCGGACAGAAGCAGATATTATTTATAGATATTATATATAGTGAATAAAATAATTAAGTAATAAAATAATCACCACAGAAAAATGGGGGAAGTGAAAGGAGAATACGATCAATGGCCGCTAAAGTAATCAGTATTGAGATCGGTTATTCCGTGACCAGACTTTGCGAGGTCGATTATAAGTCTAAAACGCACAGGGTATACAGACGTGCAACGATATTCACTCCGGATGGCGTGATCAACGACGGCGTGCTGTCACCTACACAGGAGTATGTCGATTCGATTAAGAGTGCGATTGCAGAGAACAAGATGACTGCCAAGCAGGTGATGTTTACCATCACTTCGGGCAGGATTGCCAGCCGTGAGGTTCTGGTTCCCTTCGTCAAGGAGAATCGTCTTGAGGACGTTGTGACCGCCAATGCATCGGAATATTTCCCGGTGGATTTAAGCCAGTATGAATTGGCGTACAACATTCTGGGAACGGTCGGTGAGGAGAAGGGAGTCAAGCAGTATAAGCTGCTCGTGATGGCGGCTCCGGCTTCCCTGTTAAGCGGATATCATGATTTGGCCAAAGAGTTAAAATTAGAGCTTGCGGCTATCGATTATGCCGGCAATAGTGTATATCAGGTTGCCAAGGATAAGGGTGCACACGGCGCGAGTCTGGTTGTCAAGATCGATGAGCGCTCCACACTTGTGATGGCTATTCAGAACTCCATGATGACTTTCACAAGAAATGTGGCCTACGGTGTGGATGAAGCCATACAGACGATCATGGATTCCGTGCGCTGGAGCGACGCGACTACCGTGCTTGATGCTGTGGATACAATGTCGCTTAGCGACTGTACGATTTTCCCGGAGATTGTGGAAGCGCTTGACCCGTTGGTCGGCGGTATCTCCAGAGTTATAGATTACTATGCATCCCACAACACGGATGCGCCTGTGGAACAGATATACATAACAGGTCTCGGTGCAGATATTAAGGGCTTGACAACGCTGCTCGCCAAGGACACCGACCTTCCGGTGGATGTGCTCCGTCAGGTTCCCGGATGGAACTTGGAGAAGAGTTTCAGGACACAGTTCTACGGCGGATATGTTGCCTGCGTGGGTGCGGCGGCAGCTCCCGTCGGATTTAAGAAAGACGAGAAAAGAAAGAAGAAAGAGAAGAGCAAGAGTGCCGGCAGCAAGAGCGGCTTTAATCCTGCTCCGATCGCATACTTAGTTCTTGCGGCAGGTCTGATCACAGCGGTCGTGCTGACTGCACTTTCGGTACTGCGATTCATGGAGGCCGAGCGGCAGAATATGGAGCTGAAAGCACAGAACAGCAGTCTGGAAGAGATCATTCCGATCTATAATGAATATACGGCGACTTTGACAGCCTACAACCTGGTGCGGACAATGTACAGAGTCACAGAGAACAGAAACGAGGAACTTGTTGAGTTTCTGGAAGAACTGGAAGACAAGATGCCTGCGGATGTCCATGTTGTTTCCTTTACAAGTAACCTGGACGGTGTGGCGATCAACATGAGCGTGAGCACGAAGAGCGAGGTGGCTGTTGCAATCGAACAGCTTCGTACTTTCAACAGTCTGCTGCCCGCTACCGTAACTGTAAATTCAATCGTAGAAGAGACTGACGAGGAGTCAGGTACGGTTTCCGTCAACTTCTCGGTCGCAGCAATCTATCGCAGTGTCACAGACAGACCTGAGGAAGCTGCTGCGGAAGAAGACACGGAAGAGTAGGAGGGTAAGACAATGAAAGTTGCTAAGAGAGATATTTTACTTTTGCTTGGTCTCATCGGCATCCTTGCCGGGGTCGGCTCCTATTTCCTGGTATATCAGCCTACGATGGAAGACGCAGAAGCTTTGGAACAGGAGAATGAGGAATTACAAGCCAGAATCAACGATTTGAGTTCCAAGATGGATAATAAAGATTCCTATATTGCACAGACGGAGAGCATGAATCAGGAGATGGAAGCAATCTTCGATATGTTTCCCGTGGATGTCAGAGAAGAGGACGGTGTGCTGCTGGCGATCAATCAGGAGCTGATCGCTCCCATGATGATCAGCAGTGTGGGTATCACCTCATGCGAGCCGGTAGTTCTGCAGGATTCCGAGGAGGATGTCGATCATACATATGAGATAGACGAGATCGAGGAGTATGAGGCGCAGGAGGGAATCGGTGACGATCCCGTGGCTGCTTCGGATGCGGCGGCAGGCGGTGTTGACAATTCTAATATGCCTTCCATCCTGATGGACCGGAGTGTGACGATGAACTATCTGGTAGCCTATGACGGATTGAAGAGAGGAATCAAGAATATCACCATGCAGGAAAACAGGATGAGCATCAACAATCTGACGGTGTCATATGACGAGTCCACGGGATTGTTGAGCGGAACAACTGTTGTAGATATGTACTGTATCCCCGGACAGCCGGGCAAGACATATGTGGAGCCTAACTTCTCATCCGTTCTGTTAGGTTCGGACAATATCTTCGGTTCCATCGAACTTTACGGCGGCGGTCTTCAGCTTCTTGACAATGAGGCGGAAGGCGAAGAGGGAGAAGAAGGCGAGGAAGCCGAATAACGGACGTATGACACGGCGGCTGTGAGTGATTGAATAACAGGCGCATGACACAGCAACTGAGAGTGATTGAATAACAGTGAGGAATCAAAGGAATATGAATATCGCACACAGAGGCAGCAGACAACTGAACAGGAGAGACACGAGGGCTTCCAACGCCGGTTTTTCACTGGTGGAGCTTTTGATTGCGGTGACGATTCTTGCGATTATCGTAATTCCTTTATTGCACATGTTCGTCACCTCCACAAGAATCAACGTAAAGTCCAGACAGACGCTTCGTGCCACCACGGTCGCGCAAGACATCATGGAGGGTCTTAAAGCGTATACGCTGGAGGAGGTCAGGACACAGTTTACACCCGCTGACGGTGTAAGCCCGGGATCATACTTCTTTCCGTCGGACGGTTTCTATATAGTGAACAGCAGTTTGATCCAGAGCGGTGTCAGAGAGATTACGGAGTTGGGACCGGATATATCCGGTGAAGAGGTATACTATTTCGGCATTGAGAATTTGAAAATGCAGGGCGGTGAGTATGATGCCCTGATTAAGCTGGATGCCTCTACATACGGCGAGAAGTCTATAGAGGGAGCCGTCAAGAGCGGTGCGGCTACTGACAGCTCGTCTCATGACAGAGAACTTAACGGTGCTTTCTATGCGGAGATCGGCAGCGTGGCGGAAACTCACGGCGGCGGTGACGCGACAGACAGCAGTTATCACGAGGATAAGAATCTGAACGAGGATGTTCTGAAGGATATCAAAGAACAGATTGAGGACTATATCACATCAACCGGCGGAACGGTTCCGGCTGATCTGGCCAATAAGAAATTGGAGGATATCATAACCAAGAGGACCATTAAAGTCGTTATTGCGGACGCCGGTTCCATAGACGTTAACGGCAATCCTGAGTGCAGCGCAACGATCACTTTTACATATGAGTGTGTATATGACGGTAAACCATATACGAGCAGCGGCTACGGCACTGCGGCTGTTGTGGATGTGCCCCGGACTTTTTCCAGCGGTAATTTCTATCTGTTCTACTATCCGATTTATGCTTCGGGTAGGGTAGACAATATCGAGTTTTATTTAAACGATTCCGACAAGCTGTTTAACGAGGATAACCCGATGCTAAAGAGCATTACTCTGGCAAAGCAGATCAGATCGGTCGTGGATACATCGGCAGGTATCATCGCACCGGAGCTGTCGGACAGTGAGCTGGCTGCCAAAGAGGGAAGTTACGGTGCAATAGTCAAAATCAAGCCGGACGGCGGAATGGAAAGCGATTTGACGTTTATAACCAACATTGATACAAACATGTCGGAGCAGGCTAAGCATAAGGATCCTGTCACCGGAGCGATAGAGCGCGACACGATTTGGGGCGTTGATATCCTTCCGGAGGATGATGCCATGACACATGTGAAAGACACTGCCATGAGCGGCGACAATGTCAGTGGTAAAATAACAAATGTTATTTATGATATAGAGATTACGATCTATGAGACGGGAGCAGCTCAGTATTTTGGAGATCCCGATTTTGAGATTAACAACGAAGTACACAGGCTCGCGAGGATTACAAGTCTGGATTGATGAACTTGCAGGTTATTGGGGAAAGGATATGGAACGATTTATGAGAAAGCCACAGGAAAGTAGAAGACTGCTGTTTGGCAAGAAGAATAAGAGAGATGACAGAGGATCGGCTATCGTAATTGTTATTATTGCCATGGCGTTGATCGGTATCCTTGCGTCTACGATTCTGTGGGCGTCTTATCTGAACTATCGCATTAAGGTCAATGACCTGAAAGTCAAGAACAGCTTTTACTCGGCGGAGACGGTAGTGGAACAGATTCTGGCGGGCGTGAAGAAAGAGGTTGTCTCATCATCCGTCAATGAGGCGTATCAGGAAGTGGTGAGCAACTGGGATGCCCTGGGAACGGACGACAACAGGCAGAGCTATTTTATCACGGCTTATATTGCGGCTGTAGAGGACAGATTGAATGTCTCTTCTACGGGATTGGGAACCACATACGATAAGGAAGTCCTGAAAAAATACGTGGACGCCAACCTGTGGCAAGGTGCCGCAGGTAATGTTCCGACCAGGGACGGCTATATCGTTACTGATGTGTGGGACAATGCCGAGCCGTTATTTAAGGCAGCCAATGAGGTGAACGGTTACGGAAGTATGACTATCAAAAATATTTGTGTGGAATTTTACGACAGAGATGGTCTGCTCTCCATTATCAATACGGACATCGCGATCGATGTGCCGAGCCTTCGCTTTACGCAGGCGGGCACGATAGACAGATTGTACCCGTATGTTCTCGTGGGAGATACGGGTATCACGATGGCAGACAGCATGACGGTCGGCATCGACGGCAGCATCTACGGCGGCGTGGACGACCAGAATAAAGGCGGTATCCAGATTGGTAAGGACAGCCATGTAACAGTGGAAAATGCATCTTACATTATATCCGGCGGCGATATCGTGATCGGTAACGATTCTAATTTCCAGAGCCTTCTGAAACAGAATGCGGAGCTGGTTGTGCGTGATGTGTCATCGGGAGGCGTGGGTTTCCGGACGAATGTTTATGCCAAGGGGCTTGCGCTGAACGGAAGCCACTTAGACATATCGGGCAAAATGTTTATTGCGAATGATTTGATTCTGTCGGGCAGTGGCAGTAATGTGTCACTGGCGGGACAGTATTTCGGATACGGCGATACCAATGGCTTAAGAGACAGTGTGACAGAGACGGACGATGAGGGAAATGAAGTGAAGGTAAACTTAAACCCCGCAACGTCCAGCAGTGCCATTGTTATCAACGGCAAGGATTCCACCGTGGATCTGACGGGACTCAATACTTTACAGCTTGCGGGCCGTGCCTATGTGAGTCTGTCCGAGGACGATGAGAAGGATAACGGAATGCCTCATGTATTGATGGGCGAGTCCATCTCCGTCAAGAGTAATCAGATTGCATATCTGGTTCCGGCAGAATGCATCGGAACGCTGGACGGCAAGACGATCATCGGGCAGAATCCCATGTCCTATGAGACGTGGGCAAAGATGATGACCGATATCCCCAAGTACGTGGCGGATGGTCAGGATTTCAGAGTTGTGGATGCTAACAGAGAGGTTGTGAAGCTCGGCGGTGAGAAGCTGAACACTTTCAGTGTAGGTGATATCACTGCGGCGGGATTGAACGGCGTTATAGATCCGGGCGATGTTGTCAAGACGGTTACCGGTTTGAACGCGTCGGCGGAGGCAAGCGGTGTCAGATTTCTGTATATGCCTCAGAAACAGCAGGTCTATCTGTATCTTGTTATGGATGCAAGGAACGCAGCGGACTACTTCGCAGCATATTATAATGTAAACAGCAATAAGGCCAGTCTGGACAGTTACTTTAACCAGTATGCGTCCGGCGGTATTAAGTTGAAAGATAACGTACAGGGTTACACGGTTGTGGGCAACAGTATGGTTTCTGTGACCGCTGCCGGTGACGGCGACAATATTCAGAAATCACCTGAAGGTGATAATCTGGTAAGGCTTCTTGCAAGCGTTACTCCGTCGGAGGGAGACGATGAAGAGGAGGGCGGCAGCAGCCAGCCTGCGGATCCCGATGCTTATACGGAGGTGTCCGACAATGTGACAAATGTCACAAGAGATAAGGACGAGGAGGAACTCGATAAACTGATCGAGAGTGCCGGGCAGAATTATGCGAATTTAACCAAAAACCTTCTGGAGAACGACGCCGGTCTGGAGGAGACGGTATTTGAAAATCTGATCAGATTGGAGACTCCTGTCGATTCGGAAAGTACGATTGGTCTTAAAGATTATCTTGCTTCCTACGCTCCCACCAGCGGAAAAGTGACTTATACCGCGCCGGACGGATTAAAGGCAGTTCTTGTGGACAGCGCGAAGCAGGGCGGCAAGTTTACCGTGGCGGATGACAAATTGAGACTTGTCATTGCTATCGGAGATGTGGAAGTGACGAGAGATTTCAAGGGGTTGATCATTGCCAGCGGCACGATCACCGTTGCAAATAATGTGACTTGTAAGCAGGATGGCAAGGGCGTATACGATGTCCTTCAGGCGCAGTCTGAGATAGAGGGCGATCCCAATGTTCCGGCTAACGTTTTGTACAACGGTTCCGGAATGATCAAGAACGGATTTGATGAGAGTGACGTGGATGAGAACGGCAATCTGAACATCAATTATTCCGAAATCGTACGGTATGAGAACTGGATTAAGAGGTAAAGCGGAGAGGATTAGGTTAGATGCGTGGGATGAGAAAAAATAACAAGGGTTATTCTCTTGTGGAATTGATTGTCGTCATTGCAATTATATCGGTGGTCGGTCTGGGGGCGTTGTGGTCTATCATTATGGTCTTCAGTGCCAATGCCAAAACCTGTGCCAACGATATCATAGGTGCGATCTCAGAGTGTAAGATCACAACCATGAGCAAGGGGCAGGGCAATGTGCGCGTGATTATTTACAGAAGTTCTAACGGCAATATATACAGTGAACTTCAGGTGAGAGAGTCAACCCCGGGCGATGCGTGGTCGGATACCAATGGATGGGTTGCTGCCCATGAGGCGGAGAAAATCGGTGCGAGAAAATGTTCTGTCGGAACGACGGACGGAGCCGATGATCTGCCGGACAAAGCGAACGCTTGGAGGATCTATTTCGACAGAAGTTCGGGATCGTTTTTGTATTCCACTGATTCGAGTAAACCGAACACTTCAGTAACAGAGATTCATGTGCAGGGAGGCCGCAAGAATTATTGTATCACACTTGAAGAGCTGACCGGCAAGACAATATTGGAACTGCAATAGTAGTGTGAACGAAGAAAGGACGCATAGTACCATGAGGAAAAATCAGAAAGGTTTTACGCTAGTCGAATTAATTATAGCCGTGGCGATTCTCGCGATCGTGACATTGGCTGTGAGCGGATTTATCGTTGTAGGCTCGAGGAGCTACACATCGGCCAATACTGACATCATGCTGCAGCAGGATGCGCAGCTTGCGCTCAACCAGATCTCGGATGTCATCATTGATACGACAGACAGTATCAGCTATGGTGTCAGAGCCGGTGGGGTCGGCGATATGCAGCTGGTGCTGAAGGATTCTGAGTTTGGAGGCGAGGCGACGGAGAAATGTCTTGCCGTAGTCAACAAGAACGAAGCGGGAAGCAATAACGACAACGAGAGCTATTGGTTCTACTGGAACAAGGATGATGAGATTATCTATTTCAACAAGGTAGAGGCATATTCCTCCACGATGTCAATGAGCGAAATCCAGAGCAAATTCGAGGAAGCGGCAGATCAGACTAAAGTTTCAATCCTGGCACAGCACGTTACGGATTTCAGTGTTGACCTTACGCAGTTCGAGGCAAACAGAGTCGTGATGATTACGGCTACTTTTGAAAACGGCAACAGAGTATATTCCACATCCAACAATGTGACCGTGCGTAACAGAGTCGCACTCAACGAACTCACGGTAGGTCCGATGAAACGCGCCGAGGAGTTCGTGATCAACACGGTTACTTCCGTGACACTGGAACCGGGAGATACATTCTCTCTGGCATCCAAGGCGACTGTTACCACTCCTTCTGCCGATCAGGCGATTACATTTGAGCAAGTGGGCGGCAATCCTCAGTACGGCACAAGTGTCGATGCTGCAGGTATGGTTACTATTGGCAAGGAAGATATGAGGGATAACTTTTCTGTTAAGGTTTCCCGTACAAATGAGCAGTACGCGGGAGAGAACGACCGTATTGCGAAGACGATCAGAGTAAATATCAAACGTGTAACCTCGGTAAATATCAGCGGTCCTACCTCCGCAAAGCAGGGCGATACGGTTGACCTTACCGGAAAGGCTCGCGGCAATCTGCTCGGCGAGAGATGTGACCAGTGTATCGGTGATGATCTCTCCAAAGATTGGGATGTGTATGACTGGAAGATAACCGGTCAAGCGTCGATTGTCACATCGGACGACGGCGCGGCTACGATTAAGATTGATCCGAATGCAACAGTCGGATCGAAAATTGTGGTGGAGGCTTCATCCGCTCTGTCCAGACACAAGAACGGCGGCTATGGTCCCGCGAGCAATCCTACTGTGGCACCGGTGAAAGGTATCTGGGAGATCACGGTTGAAAAGGGAACATCAGGAGATTATCCGATTAAGGGCGATTTGCTGTATGGTTCCGATAATGACCCCGGTATCTACGACTATATGCGCGATCAGCTGGCGACAGACTATGGCACATATATTATATGTGCGCGTGTCAGAGAGGTGAATGCTACTCATGCCGGGAATGATCTTGTGGTTATGTATCGTTCGCTGGGTGCCAATATCAGATTTTTCCCCGATATTTTCGGACTGAAGTTAGATCGTGACTACAAGGTGTTCTTCCAGGTGCTTGACCCGGTATCTAAGGAGACTAGGGCGAAAAAGGCCAGAAATGAGATCTGGGGTTATTATGAAGATGATCCGAAAGATATTGTTGATGAATATATTCATCATACCGATGATATTACCGGTGAATATACAGGTGACGTATATTATGCGGGTGCACTCTATTCCGGTATGCTCAGAGTACCTACGATTACGGTAAAATATAACGGAATTACGTATCCTAACAATCTGGTGGATTACTATGAATCGGTTTATATGATTAACGGAGGCAGCAACATCTTAGGCAGGATCGAACTCGGTGATGCGGTCAACATTACTAAGGATCAGGGTGGAACCGGTATCCTTAATAAGATGGAGTATTCTATATATAAAGACGGTAAGCCCCTATATGTATATGACGGAGGTAAGATGGAGTATAAGGGCGAGAAGTCATATGCGGGAGGTAGGGTCTCCTTTGATCCTCCTAACGGCAACCCGATGATAAAGACCGAAGGAGGAGAACCGCTGCCGCAAGAGGTTTACGGAACATATACGATCGTTCCGGGATTCAGATATGCCAACTCTTTGTCGGTCAGAGATTATCAATATATATATCCACTGAAGAATGGTAGTCTTGATGTAGAAGAGTTTAAAAAGAAGGGTGCCGGAGACTATTCCGAGCATTATTACGAGCAGAAGATGTGTACGGTTACCGTGGTAGTTCACAACAACCCTAGTCTGACGATACAGACAAGAGACGGGGCATCATTGAAATGTAATTTCCCGTTGCCGACGGATGCAGCTTTTGTTGGAACGGGTTGGAATGAATTAGGATTCAAACGTGAGTATGTAGGAGAACAGGTTTGTAATAGTATTTATCCTTCTTGGAGTAATGGAATGTGGATGGGTGTTAAGGTTATCTGTAACTATGACGCGTCAACGAAGCAATATACTTTAACATTCTATAAGGAGAACAGCGGCGAATATATGGGTAAATATGGGTGGAGACCCGGCGATAGGGAGTGGTTCCTTGTAGATTCCGGCGATAGAAAGTGTTGGTAATATTGTTTGCAGCGTAATGTAATGGGGCGGTTAGTATGAAGAATAACGAAATCATGGATAATGTACAACTGAATGAGGAGAGCAGGAAAAAGACGTTCTTTTTGGTATTGGCGGCATCGCTTCTGGCGGTAGGCGCGGCGATCTTCGGTCTCTTCCGTTTCGGTAAGTCGGCTAAGGCAGAGGCTAAGAAGGCGAGACGGACAGGAAAGAAAAAGCCTGCGGAGGCTCATAAGCATGCTGCGAGGACGCGCAAGAGTCCTGCGAGGGAGATATCTGCGCCTGTGGTTCAGACGGTTCAAACACCGGCTGCACAGCCACAGCAGCCGATTTATGTAGTGCGTCCTCTGCCCGAGAAGAAGCCTGTGAGCGCGGCGAAGAGGTTTAAGAGACGTATGTGCGCATCGGTTGCGGCAATTCTCGTGCTTTCCGTGGTTGCTTCCGATACGCTGCATTATATTCCTGTGCCGCAGATTATAGCGAAAGAATCTTTTTCAGGTATCAGTCAGGTCGTGAGCGATCATACCGATGAGCCTTTTGTGATTCTGGATATTGTGCCGAACAGTGCGAACGGTTTTTCCACAGGTACGATAGGTTATCTTACCAATGGACAGCAGATTTCAACACAATTGGCCGCTATTTTTAAAGGCAGCGATGCTTATTTGGGTTATAGTGCAAGAAAAGATAAGGCGAACAGTATTGGTATTGGCATCGACGGCTCGTCAGGTTATATGGGACTTAAATACGAAGAGCGTTACCAGGGCATCGATGATGTGTCCGGTTCCGATTGGGTGAAGGCGTTTGGTGCCAGCCCGTTTTCGTCTGCAAGCGAAGATGCTTTGGATCCGGATGCGGTGAGTGGGAATGACGAGGAGGCAGCGGCTGACACTTCTGCTAAGGCTACGGGATATTTCTACGCAGAAGTTGTGTATGACGAGAACGGCGGCGGCAATTTTGAGTGGGCTTCGGGTGGATTCAATACGCACCGTAACAGCAGAGGCATCATGAGGGCTCCGGACGGCGCATACAAAATTTCACCGAACGGTGAGTGGGCATATAAATTGTCCGAAAACGGCAATTACATGGTTGTCGGCGATGATCTGAGCGAAGCATATCTCTCGTCTTGGGTATATGTAAATGAAGGCGGTGTCTGGGTATGGGTCGGCATGACACTCGATGAATTGTTGGCTGAGCGTTTCCCGGATAATGGTGATAATTCGAAGGGTCCGGAAATTGAGGAAGAAGATCCTGAGGAAGAGGACCCTGAGGAAGAAGATCCTGAAGAGGAAGATCCTGAGGAAGAGGACCCTGAGGAGGAAGATCCGGAGAATCCGGGTGGCGGAGATGATAGCCAGAATCCGGGCGGCGGAGATGATAGCCAGAATCCGGGCGGCGGAGATGATAATCAGAATCCGGGCGGCGGAGATGATAATC
>JAFLTD010000020.1:0-10953 GCA_022510625.1 Lachnospiraceae bacterium | reverse complement strand
TCCGGGCGGCGGAGATGATAATCAGAATCCGGGCGGCGGAGATGATAATCAGAATTCGGGCGGCGGAGATGATAATCAGAATTCGGGCGGCGGAGATGGCAGTCAAACTCCGGGCGGCGGAGATGGCAGTCAAACTCCGGGCGGCGGAGATGATAGCCGGAATTCGGGCGGCGGAGATGGCAGTCAAACTTCGGAAGACCAAAATGCTGATACTCCAGGTACAGGACCTGCAGCAGTTCCCGAGAATATCATCGATGCGAGAAATACAGTTGTTTTAGGCAGCTGGTATAAGCTGGTTGATGACGGTGAAGGGGCATCGACAGAGGAAGACGTTGAGTACACTTTGAGTTTAGATGATAAACTTGGAATATTAAGAGGCGATGGCTACGCAGTTGTCTTCTTTGAGTATACGGAAGAGAAGACTGACGAGGATGGAAATCCTCTGCAGCTGTATGCTCCTATTCTTAATGAAGGTTATGATGAGTTTGAAGCGGATAATTCGCTTGCAGCTGCGGAGACACCTGAAGACGAGGTCATGCTTTTCGCTGACGGCGACGAGGTGGACGGTGTTTTCAACTACGTCGGTACAGGCGGACACTACAGGCTGAGACGACTTAATAAAGATAGCATTAGTGTGCCGGATGAAGATAGAGGCTGGGTACTGGTTCAGGGTGTCGGTGTATATTTCAGAATTAAGGGTGCTGAGGACTATCTGAAGAAGTATGTGTTCAGTACACTGTCCGGCGGCGACAATCCGAACAGCAACTTTAGCATTGAAGTGATAACCAGACGTGCGGACGAGGTGACGCCGGAGGAGATCTTCAGTGCCGATCTGATCTATATGGAGGATGGCACCAATACATCAGTGACAGCCGATGAATCCTTCTATGATCCTGACAGTGATCCTGCACGTGATATGGATGCCAGTGCAGTGAGTGCGATCTTATCCCGTGCTACGCAGGAACTTCTGCCGATTATCGTGGATTATGGTGTTGCCAAGGGTGCGGGGTATGAAGAATCCAATTATTCCTATTTGGCTAAGGCAATGCTGAAAAAGGATCTTGCGGAGTTTTATCATGCCGTCAATACAGGAAGCGGCAAAAACCTGATTGAAAATATCAGCCTCAGTCTGAAAGATGAGGATAAGTATCCGAGTAAGAAGGATAATGATTACCACTATGTAAATAAAAATATTTATGTTGTTAATAATAGTACTCTTGTTGGCGATGATTTTGCCGAGGCATTTGACGAGGAGAATGCGAAGCGAGGCTTCTCAGAGGTGCTGACGGCGATTAAGGCGGAGAATATCACGCTGTCGGAAGACAACAAGATTAAAGAGGAAGTCAGCAAGGCGAAAGCGGTTCAGTATATTATCAACTACTCCGTCGGCATGATCGGGGAGTTTAGCGATTTGAGGATTCTGGAGCTGCAGCCTACGGCGAACAGAGTATCCGATCTGTCATTGGATGTAGACAGCAAGGGCTATGCGAAGCTGTTGTGGAAGACACAGACGATGTCAACTGCTAAGCAGATTTTGGCCAGCAAGAAGAATTTCAGCGTTGACAAGGATATTAAATCTGCGGCTGAGTTCAACGGTGAATGGGAAGACCTCAACAGCACTTATGATTTCATCTTCATCGGTCTTGACGGACAGAGATTGAATCTCAGTAATGATGCGGAGCGCATGCCGCAGTATAATAACAGTGCTCTCAACGGTAAGGTATATCATTCGGGTGACGATTCCAATGTGGGCAAGTATGACGCAAATGACATTACGGTACAGAAGATGACTGACCTTATAGAGTATATGAAGGCCGGATATCCTATCGTTGTCGAAGATAACTGCTTCACGACCGGTTCCGCGCAGAGTGCGGAAAAAGATGATATCAATACCAAATATATTGGTGATGATACTTTTATGTACCGTTTCTTACAGGTTGCGGTCAGTGATTACAAAGATTACATTTATTCAGTGTCGGATACTATGTCCAGCGCGATGTTTATAACACAGGTACGGCTCTCTAAGCCAAGCATCAGAGTGGTTGATGAGAACGGCGATGCGGCCGATATTGTACAGCCACTTGAGCAGGATGATAACGGTGAGTACCACGGCACGATCATCTATGAAGTCAAGAATAAGAACGGTGACGATTATTATGGTGATACGGTGATTCATCTGTATGCCGACTATAACTATGACGGTATTTTCACATCGGAAGAGGAAGTGACGGAATACGTCAATAACGGCGGTGTGCTGGATGTCACAGTCAACGGTCTTGATGCAGGTATATTGCCGTGGAAACTGGAAGTGACGGATGCGGGTAACGTCAACAGACGCGACTCCGTACAGGGATATTTTGAGGTGGGTGCATCCGCTGCAGATGAACTGAAGGTACTGCAGGTTACGGAGAAACTGGATGATGACAGAGTAAATCTGCAGAGAATATATAACTATAAAGAGGACTCTCTGCTAGCTTACTATCTGCGCGGCGTGAATGGCACGATGCAGTTTGAGACCGTGAATGCGGGACAGTTGGAGACTTTGCTTGGTGAGAATAGCAAGTACCTGGAATTGTATGATGTGGTTGTGCTGACAGCGGACGGCGCGGCAGCAATGCCGGCAGCTGTGACACAGGCTGTTACGGACTATGTCAATGCGGGAAGAAGCCTTCTTGTGTGCAACCAGAACGTAGAGAATTCCACGGCATGGATGGGATTGAGTCCTGACATGTTGGGACAGAGTGAGAACGGCACCTATACCAATTTGGGTTACAGCAGCGGAGCCACATATTTACGCTATGCCGGATTGAGCCGTGATATGTTTGAACCTAAAACACTTCTTACGGCAGAAACGGTCAACGAGGGCAGTATCTCGTACTATCCGTATCGTTTGGGCAACAGTATTTCATTCGGCGAGAGGGCAACTTTACAGGCTTCACCGTATCTGCTTGACTTTGACGGCAATCTGGCCAGTGAGCCCAATGCGACCTATGTGACGGCATGGTATACTTTTGGAAGCACAACAGAGGCATCGGCCTACGGAATTTCACCGAGGGATGCGCGTAACAACTACTACTGCTACAGTAAGGGTAATGTGGTATATCTGGCACAGTCCGAGTATCCTTACACTTATGACAGCAAAGATACGTCTACCGCAGCCGGAGAGGGCGCAGGCGAGAGTATGTTGTTCGTCAATGCGCTGATGGCGGCATACAGTGCCGGCGTGCACAATGCCAACATTCACATTGTGGCAGGATTTGCGGCAGATTCTGCGGAAATCGAGAGTATTGCGGTTCCGTTCGATGATATATGGCTTGAGGCCGGCGACAGCACGGCAGGTATTTTGGATAGAAACGTGGATGTATATTTCCGGTTCCGTGATACCAATGTTGCAAGAAACAAGACTATGCTGATCACGTTCCTGTATCAGGATCCGACAGGACCGGCACTTGATATCGGCGGAAGGGTTGTGAATGCGAGACCGTTCGGTTCCCAGTTATGGACGGTTGAGAACAGCAGATTGACGCTGATAGGCGACGTCGGTGAAGGAGGACTGACCCTGACAGGTGACAATCAGTTGAAGACCGGTCAGACTTACCGTATTCAGGCACCGGTTGTGACCTTGAAGGATAACAAGGATATGAACAAAGCGGACATCTACATTGTAGTCCAAACGAGCTTTATAAAGAACGGAAAGGAATACAATGTCATCAGTTCCGATGTGGTATCCCTGAATCGTGCACAGCTGTTCCTGCTCGAGTAATGTGAGATTTGCAGTACGCGTTTTGTGCTGAAAGAGCAGTGTTTATTAACATTATAATAAGTAGAAGAACCTCTGACGATATCGTCGGGGGTTCTTTTTTTCGAATATATTTTCACATTTTTAATTTTTTTCCCCTTGTCAGCATAAAAAAATTAGTGTATAGTGGTTCACGTCGAATGACCGATTGAAGAAACAGGGGAATGTGTTATGGCAAAATATCTGGTAATTGTGGAGTCACCGGCTAAGGTGAAGACAATTAAGAAATTTTTGGGAGCAAATTATGAGGTTGCTGCCAGCAACGGACATGTGCGGGATCTGCCGCGCAGCGTGCTCGGAATTGATGTGGAGCATGATTATGAACCGAAGTATATTACGATCAGAGGGAAGGGAGATATTCTGGCGAATCTCCGCAAGGAGGTCAAGAAAGCCGAGAAAGTATATCTTGCAACCGACCCTGACCGCGAAGGGGAGGCCATATCCTGGCATCTGCTCGCGGCTTTGAAACTGGAGAATAAGAAAGTATACCGCATTACTTTTAACGAGATCACCAAGACTGCGGTCAAGGAATCACTAAAGCACGCCAGGGAGATCAATATGGATCTGGTCGATGCACAGCAGGCACGCCGTTGTCTGGACCGTATGGTGGGATACAAGATATCGCCTGTGCTGTGGGCGAAGGTCAAGAGGGGATTGAGCGCGGGACGTGTACAGTCTGTGGCGCTTCGCATCATCTGTGACAGGGAAGAGGAGATTGACGCCTTTATTCCGGAGGAGTATTGGACACTGGAGGCATCCCTCGCTGTAGAGGGGGAGAAAAAACCGATTCTGGCGAAGTACTGCGGCACGGCGGACAATAAGAAAACGATAGCATCCGCCGAGGAACTGGAGGAAGTTAAGAAATCATTGGATAAGGCGCAGTATCGGGTGGCATCCGTCAAGAACGGCGAGAGAGTCAAGAAAGCACCGCTTCCTTTTACTACTTCAACGCTGCAGCAGGAAGCGAGCAAGGTGCTGAACTTCTCCACGCAGAAAACCATGCGTCTGGCACAGCAGCTGTACGAGGGTATTGACATTAAGGGAAGCGACACCGTAGGTATCATCACCTATCTGCGTACGGATTCCACCAGGGTATCCGAGGAGGCGGAAGCTTCGGCTAAAGAGTATATTGAGAGTCAGTACGGTAAGGAGTATGCCGCCGGCACGGCACAGGTGAAGGGAAACAAGCAGAAGATTCAGGATGCGCACGAGGCGATACGTCCTACCGATATAAGCAGAACACCGCTGGAGATCAAGGAATCTCTCACAAGAGATCAGTTCAGGCTCTATCAGCTGATCTGGAAGCGATTTGTGGCAAGTCGCATGACATCTGCCGTGTACGAGACCACATCGGTGAAAATCGATGCCGCGGGACAGCAGTTCTCCGTAGCGGCTTCCCAGATAAAGTTTGACGGGTTCATGAGCGTCTACACGGAAGAGGACGATAAGGAAGAGAATAACACCCTCATGAAGGGAATAACACGTGATACGAAATTAACGCTGATCGAGTTGGAAGCGAAACAGCATTTCACTCAGCCGGCACCGCACTACACGGAGGCATCCCTGGTGCGCGCGATGGAGGAACTGGGCATCGGGCGTCCCAGCACCTATGCGCCAACCATCACAACGATCCTTGCCAGAAGATATATTGTCAGGGAGAATAAGAATCTCTACGTGACGGAGCTGGGCGAAGTGGTGAACAATATGATGAAGGAGGCGTTTCCCTCTATCGTAGATGTGAATTTTACCGCTACCATGGAGGCGCTTCTGGATGGTGTGGAGGAAGGAAACGTCAAGTGGAAGACCGTGATGGAGAACTTTTATCCCGATCTGGCCGAGGCCGTGGATAAAGCGGAGAAGGAATTGGAGGAAGTGGAGATCGCGGATGAGCTTTCGGATGAGTTCTGTGATATCTGCGGCAGGCAGATGGTCATCAAGTATGGGCCTCACGGCAGATTTCTGGCATGTCCGGGATTTCCGGAATGCCGCAACACGAAGCCTTATTTCGAGAAGATCGGTGTGGAATGTCCGAAATGCGGTAAGGATATCGTGCTGAAGAAGACGAAGAAGGGCAGAAAATATTACGGTTGTATCGACAACCCGGAATGTGATTTCATGGTATGGCAGAGACCCGTAGCCGACAAGTGCGACAGGTGCGGCTCCATCATGCTGCAGAAAGGCAATAAACTCGTGTGCTCCGACGAGAACTGCGGATTTATCAAAGATGCGCGTAAAGTGGAGGCACATGCTTAGCATGTCCCTGCGATGTCAGAAAACTATATGCAGGGGATATGAATTGTGAACAAATTGTATAAAATGTGTTTAAAATACGTTGATAATGCTCAAATGTTGTGATAAAATCAATTTATATTGAATTGTGTACTTTTTTGCAACATTCACAACAGTTTTTTTGAGGAGCGTTGTCCATGAGTAGTGTTCAGTTGTTAGACAAGACGAGAAAAATAGGGAAACTTCTGCACAATAATAATTCCGGCAAGGTCGTTTTCAACGATATCTGTGATGTGCTGAAAGACATTTTGATCTCCAACGTGCTGGTGATCAGCCGAAAGGGCAAGGTGCTCGGTGTCGGGGATCTGGATTCGGTGGAGTCGATCACGGAACTTATCGTGGATCATGTGGGCGGTTTCATAGACCCTATGTTGAACGAGCGGCTTCTTGCGGTACTTTCCACCAAAGAGAATGTTAATCTGGAGACCCTCGGTTTCGAGAACATTGACACGAGGAAATTCAGGGCGGTGATCACGCCTATCGAGATATCGGGAGAGCGGTTGGGCACGCTTTTCATCTATAAGTGCAATGAGCAGTATGACATCGATGACATCATACTGTGTGAGTACGGAACCACGGTGGTGGGACTCGAGATGCTCAGGGCGGTGAGCGAGGAGAGCGCGGAGGAGAATCGTAAGATCGCTGTGGTGAAATCGGCGATCAATACATTGTCCTTCTCCGAGATGGAGGCGATCACACATATTTTCGATGAGCTGGGCGGCATGGAAGGGATTCTTGTCGCGAGCAAGATAGCTGATAAGGTGGGGATTACCCGCTCCGTCATCGTCAACGCACTCCGCAAGTTTGAGAGCGCGGGTGTGATCGAGTCGAGATCGTCGGGTATGAAAGGCACGTACATCAAGGTCCTCAACGATGTGGTCTTTGATGAAGTGGAGAAATTAAAGGAACAGGGAAGATATTAGTCCGTATATCAGTAAGGATAGCGTCATGTAAAAGGATTTACACGCGGGGTGGGCCGCACGGTAAATCCTTTTTTCTATACCGAGTATTCTTTTTTTTAGAAAAGAAAATTGGGAATTTGTGAAAATCAATCGAAAAACCTTGTAATTTTTCATAATTTCTTTATAATGGAATATGGATTCTAATCTTTTTAATGTGGGAGGTTTATGACTATGAGTACTCTTGCAAATACAAATGTGTTTGATTATATCAATGTACTGGATAAGGCAGCGGATGCGTCATGGCTTCGCAATGATGCGATTTCAAATAACATCGCAAACGCTGATACACCGGGATATAAGCGGCAGGACGTGAACTTTGAGACACAGCTCGCAAAGGCGCTTCACAGTTCCAGATATACGAGTATGGATGCCAAAGTACATAATCTGAAGGCGAGCCGTTTGATTCCGGTTGCCTATACGGACTATTCCGGATACTCATACCGTCTTGACGGCAACAATGTGGATCCCGATACCGAGGGTGTATATCTTGCCAAGAACCAGGTGGTTTATAAGGGTCTGGAATTGTCCTTGAATCAGGAATTCAAGAACTTACAGGCTGTTTTGAAGTAAATTTACAGGTGATTATGAAGTGATTTTCGAAAGAGTTAATAGGATCATGTTCATGTAATGGATGAAGGAGACAAGATTATGGGAATGTTTACAGCTTTTGACATTAATGCAACCGGTATGACGGCAGAACGCTACCGCATGGACATTATTGCACAGAACGTGGCGAACGCCAATACAACACGTACTCAGGACGGTACACCCTACCGCAGGAAGGTCGTTGTGTTTGAGGAGAAAAATTCAGGACCGACACATTTCCACGCGATACTTCAGAAAGCGAATGAGCGCTATACGGGCAGTGGCGTCAAGGTGACGGGCGTTTACGAGGATACATGGACGGAGGGCAATCTGGTATACGATCCTTCCCATCCGGATGCTGATGAGAACGGCTATGTAATGTATCCCAATGTCAGCATCATCACGGAGATGACGAACCTGATCGATGCCAGCCGTGCATATCAGGCGAACGAAACTGCGCTGGAGGCAAGCAAGAGCATTGCGACCACAGGATTAAATCTGCTCGGCAGTTAATCGTAGACCGCGGATAATACGGAATGTACTCATGAATTGATAAATTTTGGGGAGGAAGAACCATGGCTTTAGATATTACAGAGCTTTATAACGTGTCCTCGGGGGCAATCAAGGAGGTAGCAAAAAATGCGCCTACCAACAGAGTCGATACATATGCAGACCATGACTTCGACAATTTGCTGCATACCGCAATCGATAATCTGAATACGACGAACAATTATCTGTCTGATGCAGAGAATGAAGAGATCAAGTGGGCGCTCGGCGAGACCGAGAATACACATGACTTGAGTATCGCTTTGCAGAAGGCAACCATTGCGCTGCAGTATACGGTTGCAATCAGGGACAAACTCCTGGATGCCTATAAGGAACTCATTCAGATGCAGGTTTAATTATCATAGGCGTGATGCACGTGCTTACGAGTCTGTGAGAGACTGAGATATAGTGTGTATATAAGGGGAAACTGAAGGAGAATGAGTTACCGTGGATAGATTGTTAGAGAAATTAAGAGAATTAGGAAACAAAATACTGGAGTGGTGGAACCGGTTCACGGCGAAACAGAAGACGCTGATTGTTTCGGGTGTCGCAGTGTTGATACTGGCGATTGTGATTATCGTGAACCGACTGATTCAGCCCGAGTATATACTGCTTAGGGAATGTGAGACGACGGCGGAAGCGGCGGAAGTGCGTGACCTGTTGGAAGAAGAGAGCATGACTTACACGATTTCGGAGGACGGACTTACCATCAGGATTTTGAAGGAAGAGTTGTCTGATGCGAACCTGCTCTTGGGCGCTAATAACATCCAGTCGGCGGACTACACGATCGAAAATGTTACAAGCGGCAGTTTTTCCACTACGGAATCCGATAAGCAGAAGAAACATGTTTATTATCTGGAGAGAAAACTGGCACGTGATTTTATGAAGTTTACAGCGGTACAGAACGCCAGTGTAGAGCTGACGATTCCGGAGAATAACGGTACGCTGCTTGCCGAGAGAGAAGAGGCCTCCGCGTTTATTCTTCTGACGTTAAAAGACGAGTTCAGTACGGAGAGCGCGGCTTATCTTGCCCGTGCCGCAGCAACTGCCATCGGGAATGAGACGACCGATAAGATTGTCATCATGGATTCATATGGCAATATGCTCTTTACGGGAGATGATAATTACAGCTTGTCCGGCACGACCAATGCCCAGCTTTCCGCAAAGACGGAAGCTGAGAAGCTGTTGATTGGCGAGGTGCGCAAGGTCCTGCTCGGCACGGGAGAATATGATAATGTAGAAGTGGCGACCAATCTTGTGCTGGATTTCTCCACCTACGAGAAGGTGGAACACACCTATACGCCGGCGGACGGACAGACACAGGGTGTGCTGTCACATGAGGATCTGTTCGAGTCAGAGAATGAGAGCGGCGTGGGCGGCATTCCGGGAACAGACTCCAATGATGACGACACTACATACGTGCTGGAAGATGACGGTTATTCTCATTCTTCACAGTCCGAACAATCGCGTGATTATCTGCCTAATGAAACGATTAAGACGACTACCACACCGGCAGGACTGATTAATTACAGCCAGTCTTCAATCACGGTGGCCCTGCTCAAGTACAATGTGATCCGCGAGGAGGACGCCAAGACGCAGGGATTGTTAGATGGAATCACATGGGAAGAATATAAACTGGCGAACAAGGAGCGTACGCGTCTGGAGGTTGATGAGGAATTCTATGAGGCGGTGGCGAATGCGACCGGTATTTCATCAAGCAGCGTTTCTCTGGTAGCATACAGCGAGAATGTTTTCTTTGACAGGGAAGGATCGAGTATTACGGCGACGGATGTTTTACAGATTATCCTGATTATCGTAATCCTTGCACTTCTGGCTTTTGTTGTGCTCAGAAGTATGCGTGGCGAGAAGCACGAGGAGGAAGAGGAAGAACTTACGGTGGAGAATCTCTTACAGTCTATGCCTGATGCTGAAATAGAGGAGATTTCCTTGGAGAATGAGACCGACGAGCGTAAGATGATTAATAAATTTGTGGAAGAAAATCCGGAGGCGGTAGCCAATCTGCTGCGCAACTGGTTAAACGAAGAGTGGGGGTAGAATAGATGGCAAAGGGGACTGAGGACAGCTTGGGAAGCGGACTTCAGAAAGCAGCAATATTAATGATTGCTCTGGGTCCTGAGAAGTCGGCATCGATTTTTAAACATCTGAAGGAAGATGAGATAGAAGAGCTGACGCTGGAGATTGCTAATACCAGAAACATTACACCGCAGATGAAGGACGATGTAATCAATGAGTTCTATCAGATCTGTCTGGCGCAGCAGTACATCGCGGAGGGCGGTATCAATTATGCCAAGGATCTTCTGGAGAGATCCTTTGGTTCCGATAAGGCTGCAGACGTAATCGGCAAGCTGACGGCGTCTCTGCAGGTTAAGCCATTCGAGTTTGTGCGTAAGGCGGACGCTGCACAGCTTCTCAACTTTATTCAGGATGAGCATCCGCAGACGATTGCCCTTATATTGTCTTACCTTGCACCGGGGCAGTCGGCACTTATCATATCCGCACTTCCGCCGGACAGACAGGCGGATGTTGCTAAGCGTATTGCCGTTATGGACAGAACAAGTCCGGATGTCATTAAGGAAGTGGAGAAAGTGTTGGAGTCCAAGCTGTCATCTCTGGTAAATCAGGATTATGCGATCATCGGCGGTGTAGATGCTGTCGTAGAGATTTTGAATACGGTAGACCGTGGTACGGAGAAGCATATCATGGAGACATTGGAGATCGAGGAGCCGGAATTGGCGGACGAGATCAGAAAGA